>JAAUTJ010000417.1 GCA_012031475.1 Leptolyngbyaceae cyanobacterium SM1_3_5
TGGGGATGCTCTGTCCCCAACTGCTGTTCTCGGATAGAGAGGGAGCGCAGCAAGAGGGGTTCAGCATCGGCGTAGCGACCCTGTGCTGTATAGAGGATTGCCAGATTATTAAGGCTGAGGGCAACATCTATGTGGTCACTGCCCAACTGCTGTTCCTTAACAGAGAGTGCTTGCTGGTAGTAGACTTCCGCCTTAGTGTAGTGCCCTTGCAATTCATAGAGTGATGCTAGATTATTGAGGCTTTCAGCAACTTCGGGATGGTTGGCCTCTAAGTGTTGTTCACGGATAGCAATCGATCTCTGAAGGAGTGGTTCTGCTTCGGCATAGCGTCCTTGATCTCTGTAGAGAAGTGCCAAATTGTTTAGACTAGTTGCAACAATAGGATGATTTTTACCCAGGTGGGCTTCTGTTGTTTCTACGCAGGTCTGATACCAAGGTAGGGCGGACTCGTAGTCTCCTTGCCCCGCGTAAAACTGGGCAACGCGAGTAGATGGCTTAATCACGTCGGCATCGGTAAGCCAGGGGGCAGAGGGTAGTCGCAACCTCCTTGAGATGGGGAATGTCAGGGGTAAATTGCTCAATCTGTTGGCGTGTGGGTTCAGTTGGCATCTGTTCTGCCACCGATGCCATGACTTGGCACACCGTTTGCTTCAGAGCAACATCATTCGCCATCTGCTCTCGCTTCACCGCAAAAACTCGCGCAGCAATTGATGCAGTTGAAATAGGTTTTTGCCAACTCTGGATAGCAAACTGCGTCCCAGTAGGTGATCAACCCGGTAAGTTTCTAAGACTTCCTTGTTCCAATTTGGTAGACATTTTCCACCAAGTTCCAGGGAATAGGCGCTAGCGCAAACACACTCAATAATCCGCAGAGCATCTTTGCCTCGTTAGGGAATTGCTCATCATCCTCACCCCAAGTTAATTGGAAAGCCGCTGCCACGCCCAGTTGAGCCGTCATCTGCTTCGCTTGCACCAACGCCTGGGCTTCTAACTTTTTTGCTTCCAACCGCTCCAACATTTCGACTAGGCTCAAGTCCTCCCGTCGAGCCAGGTAGCGCCCCACCAATTCCAACCCCAAGGGCAAATAGCCCAGCCACTCACACAGCCGTTGGGCATCGGCGAGTTGACTATCAATCCGGTGGGGATCATCCACTAATACCCGCAATAGTTCCAGTGCTGCTGCTTCCGTCAACACTTCCAACTCCAGCCGCTGCCCCGAAGCTAATAGCTTTAACCGAGTGGTCATCAATACCCGAAACCGGAAATCCAGCAGATTCAAATAAGGCTTGACCGTCTCGTAATCCGTGACATCATCCAGCACCACCAGAATCGGTTCCCCCTGCCAGCGGCGGCACACCCACTGCACTTTCTCTAGCAAAGTTTCCAGGTCATCGGGCGGCTCCGGTAGCCCCAACTGGGCGCGGGCAAATTCCAACAAGCCCAAGCCCACATCCTGTGCCCTGACATTAATCCAGCACAGACCGCCGGGATAGGTGTTCGCCTGCAAGTGCTGGTAGGCATACTGCAACGCCAGTTCCGTCTTACCCACGCCTCCCATCCCCGACACCGAGGTCACGGCAACCGTCGGTGCAGCTTGCAGCTTTTCATGCACCTCGGCCAGCTTCTCTTCCCGCCCCACAAACTTCACGACCCCACTCAACGGCAAATTACTGGGGATGCCCACAGGTCGCCTTGCCAGTTCATCCAGGAGTGTTTTCATCCCTTCCTGAAGCACCGCTGGATCTTGAACCACGTAGTTGGTGCCAAAAAAACCTCTCGCACCACTCTCTAACCAGGTTTGGAATCCAACCGCATTCCCCTGGTTGAATTGCACCATGCGATCTTCAAAAACCGTTCTCAAACGAGCATCCGCTTGAATGACTGACTGCAAAAACGCAGTGCTTTCAGACTTGGAAACGCGACCATTCTCTTCCAAATGCTCAGCCAGCATTTGACAGAACTGTTCAATCAATAAATCTGACATTGAGGCCAGTCTCCAAAAGAAGATGAGGGAAGAAGGAAATCAAGCTTCTGGCGACCTGCCATGAATGTGGTTCTCGCCTATGAAGGCTGTTCCGCCCTCAACTTTCGTTTGCCACCCCTTTGCATTGTCGGAATTATTCTGCACCATCGAGCTATTGTCCTGAATCTTCCCAGCGTTAATTTGCTGCGCCATCAAGCGAATTTCATCGGCGAATTGTTTATCATCATCCATCGCCACCTGCAAATAGGCAGCTATCTGATTAATCTGTTCCGGCGTGATTTTGTGGGTTTGCTCAAGCGAGGCTTTGACTTCTTCGATGCGGGGCTTGCCTCGAAGTTTCGTCCAGATCCGCTTGAGGAGACTTTCCATTTTGGCGATCGCATCCATCGTGTATTTCCGGCCTAGCTCACCTGCACTAGACTCAATGAACTTTTGGAAAGCAACGGTAGCGATCGCACCAGCAGTCAATGACACAGGATCAGTCATAGGGACAAACTCCAGGGCTACATTTTTTACCAAGAGGATCTTAATTCCATTATCGATTGCAAGGTTCAATTACCAGAATGAAATAGCCTTGGGTGCAAACCAAGGTGGGCTGAGAGCGGTCTCACGCGATCGCCACAATCTGAGCTAGCGTAGAATTGTCAATTTAATTTCGATTTGGTTTCAGCGTGAAAGCGGTTCACTTCAGGTTAGTCGGAAGTTTAATGGGATTGTTGCTGTTGAGCGGCTGCGCGAATAGTCCACTGGGTCAATCGCTACAGCGCACGTTTGCCGCTGATCCCCAGCTTGAAGCGAGTCCCACCGTCACGCCCACGCCCACCCCAACTTCGACGCCCAGCCCTTCACCCGCTGCGGATCTACCTGCCGATCTGCCGCGCTATCCGAATGCGGAACTGGTGAGCGAACCGACAACCGATGCAGAGGGCATTACAACGACGCGCTGGCGCACAACAGACACAGCGATCGCGTCCGCCAGTTCTACCAGCAAACCTTTCAAACTGAAAACTGGCAGGTGCAGCCCAACACCGAGCCGCTGATCGCGCAAAGAGGCGATTTGCGGGTGCGAGTGGCGATCGCGTAGCAGTGCCCCAACTGAATTTACGCTCACCTACCAAACCGCTGCGGACACAACTGCCGCTCCCACACCCACGCCAGCTACACCAACCGATGGCGCGACGCAGTTTAGCGATCTCAATCAGGCTCCGGCTGAACTGCGATCTTTTGTTAATGACTTGGCGCAGCTTGGCGTTCTCAACATTGGCGCAGACGCTTCGCAGTTTCGTCCCAATCAGGTGATCACGCGCCGCGAATATGCCCGCTGGCTGGTGGCGACGAACAATCGTTTGTTTCAAGACCAGCCTGCAAAGCAGATTCGCTGGCTGCTGGTTCCGCCCAGCCTGCATTTCAAGATGTGCGATCGAACGATCCCGACTTTGGCGCAATTCAAGGCTTAGCCGAAGCGGGCTTGATCCCCAGTCCCTTGTCAGGCGACAGCACAATCGTCACGTTTCGCCCGGATGCGTCGCTGACCCGCGAGAATTTGATCGCTTGGAAAGTGCCGATCGACATTCGCCAAAGTCTGCCAAACTGCTTCGATCGATGCCGTCAAGCAAACTTGGGGTTTTCAAGACACGTCGCGCATCGATCCGGGGGCGCTTCGTGCCGTCCTTGCCGACTTCCAAAATGGCGACCAGTCGAACATCCGCCGCGCCTTTGGCTACACCAAGCTGTTTCAGCCGAAGCGAACCGTTTCGCGAGCCGAAGCTGCTGCCGTGCTGTGGTTTTTGGGTCGCAGGGCGAAGGCGTTTCTGCCCAAGATGCTGCGACTCCGCCTGAACCTGCATCGGGTGGACAATAGATTGGAGAATTTTTTGCGTTTTTGTGACGACTTGAAAACAAAAATTGCTGGTGGAAAAACGCAGCCGAACTTGCCGATTCGATCGCAACTTTCAGGTCGTTCTCCGAGTTGCAAACTTTGGAATTTCTCAAGGTCAAATTGCTTGCTGGAATGGCGCAAATACACTAAAGTGCTACCTAACGTCATGGGGTGATTGTGTGGTGTATACATCTCGGCCTGTTTCGGCCAATCCCAGCTTTAGTCCGCCGCTGGAGTCGCGCATTGTCGCGCAGCAGGAACGGATGGACTTTTCAGCTTTGCTCGATCCCAGTCTGCTGCAAGCAGCACGATATATCTACCGCACCTATTTTGAGGTGCATCCCGATCAGGTGCAGCGACCGCTGGGCGTGGCGATCGATCGCTTCACGCATCGAGGCAAGCTGATTTTTAGAAACAAGCCGATCTTGCTGCCGCAAGAGTGCTTTGTTCCGATCGGTCAAATTGATTCTGATCTGCACTAATTCACTTGATTGACCTGCTCTATTCCGGTCTTGTCGCCCTCACCGTTTTTATCTTTGGAACCTGCATCGGCAGCTTCCTCAACGTTGTCATCTACCGAGTGCCAGCGGGCTTGTCGCTTTTGCATCCGCCTTCCCGCTGCCCCAACTGTCTCAACCGTCTCAAGCCTTACGATAACGTCCCGGTGATCGGCTGGTTGCGCCTGCGGGGGCGTTGTCGGTTTTGTCATGCGAAAATTGCGGTTCGCTATCCGATCGTCGAAGCCGTGACGGGACTGTTATTTGTGGCAGCCTTTTGGGGATTTCACGTGCCGCTTCCGGCTTTTGGCTACTGGGCGTTCTTTAGCTGGCTGCTCGCGCTTGCTCTGATCGATCTCGATACGCTGACATTGCCAAATTCGCTGACGCGATCGGGCTTGCTGGCAGGTTTGGCGTTTCAAGCGGCCAGCGGCTACGCGCATTCGCACACGGCAGCGGGATCGATCGCACAGCTTTTTACAGGCATTGTCGGCATGGTGATTGGCATCTGGCTGTTTGATGCAATTACGCTGCTGGGATCGATCGCCTTTGGGCAAACGGCGATGGGCGGCGGCGACGCAAAGCTGGCGGCAATGATGGGCGCGTGGCTAGGCTGGAAATTACTGCTGCTGGCGAGCTTTTTGGCCTGTGCGATCGGCGCAGTAGTGGGAGGCGGGGCGATCGCAGCGGGCTGGATCGATCGCCGTCAGCCAATGCCGTTTGGCCCTTCTTGCTCTCA
>JAAUTJ010000418.1 GCA_012031475.1 Leptolyngbyaceae cyanobacterium SM1_3_5
TTGTGAACGCGGCTTTTTGCCCAGCGACAATCATCTGATTGAGCAGGTCGATCGCATCCGTCACATTCCTGCTGCGATCGTGCAGGGTCGCTATGATGTGGTGTGCCCGACCGTTTCGGCTTGGGAACTGCATCGCGCTTGGCCGGAAGCGGAACTGTTTATTGTTCCCGATGCAGGCCACTCGGCAACGGAACCGGGAATTCGCAGCGCCTTGGTCGGCCTCACCGATCGATTTGCCGACCTGCCATAAAAAAAACAAATGAAAAACGCGGACAAAAAAACGGGGACACCGAAGCATCCCCGATCGCTGGTCAAACTTTTATTTCCCCGCATCAGGCACGATCGAACAGGCGCGATCAAACAGGGTTATTGAATTGCTTGGCAGCTTGCCAGAATTCGCTGGTCGTTCTCGCTCACGCTGTCAATGCGGTGGAAGCCCTCAATCTGCACGGGCGTAATCGTCGTGTTGCCGACCGTTGCCACTGCGTCGCTTTGTTCCAGGCCGATCTCGTAGGGGTAAGCGGCCTGCTCGTAGCTGTCGATCACATTGAGCGCCAAGCGATTCGATTCGATCGCGCCGTTGAAGCAGTCAAACGACGAATGGGGCATGTAGAATGCTCCAGTGACTTGGCGATCGCGCACTTCAAACACCAGGTAGGCTGACCCCAACTGCTCTGCTTCCGCCGACTGGCCGTAGAGATAAACGCCATTGGCAAGCGGCTGGCTGACGGTTTGTTCTGGGCTGGTGGATTGTTTCACACTCGCTGCTTTGACGATCGATCGCTGCATCGCTTCAGCCGCAAATGCAGCGGGCGCAGCGATCGTCATTCCGGCAGCAAGAACCAGACCTGCTGCGGCTTTGGCAAGCGATCGAGCTTGGGAGAGAGGACGCACTGAAAAAAGATTTGAAGAAAAGTAACGCATCACATCCCCCGATAACAGCAACAAATAAAAAAGAAATTTGAGTAGTTCAACCTTACCGGAGAACATTTGCTTAGCCATTCAGCCAAGCGGAAGACTTTACAGTTGACTAGAGGCTGAGTCTCGCCTGCTCATACCAGCAGGTTATCTGCCAAAAGACGAGCAAGCAGTGATCCACCTTGCGAACCATCGGTGATCTACAGCAATATCGAATGTGATTCCAGAAACTTGAAAAAGAAATTTTTGCGCTTTTTCCGGCAGGGTCAGTGCAAAAATCAGGGTGGACTCGATCGCCTGCTGAAACTTGTCGCGATCTTCAACGAATATGCATCCCCTCCTGTCATTAGTACCCATTTTTTCAGCAGGACTCCCATCGGCGATCGCTAAGATCGAAAAAATTCTTTTGATTTTTGGCAGGTGCTTCTACCTCAACTCTGCCTCCCAATTTTCGTATTGCTAATCAAGGGCATCAATTGCGACAAGGGCAGTTCGCAAACTGTCTTTATGTCGTGACAATTCGTTTGGCATCGACAACTTGGTGTTGCTCGATCGAACCCCACTACATCACTGAGGAAAGGTCATCCACGACTTTCAGCCGCCCACGACAAATCGCCCGCAGAACGCGATCGATCGCCCGCCGCTCTTCGTCACTGAGCGATTCATCTAGCACTGCTGCCAGCAGGCCATATCGATCGGCCAACGTCACCATTCCGGTGTGGCTTACCTGTGCAAACATGTCTGCGATCGCCGACCGAATCAAAAACACCTGCATTTCAACAGCGACAACTCGATATCCTTACTATCGCGTCCTTAGGCAAATCTACCAGTGATGCTACGGAGACTTTTATGTGATTCGATCGAGCTAACTCTGTGATCCTTATCACTTTTACAGAACGTTACCGATGCTGTGCGTTTTGCTTCCCACCCAGGCTTTAAACTCGATCACATTACGCCCGTCAAAATTTACTCGCGCCTGTTGCTATGTACCCCAACATTCGTCCTCGTCGCCTCCGCAATCATCCTCAACTGCGGCGCATGGTGCGAGAAAACACGCTGACCACCAACGACTTAATCTATCCGCTGTTTGCGGTTCCAGGTGTTGGCATCGCCCAAGAAGTGCGATCGATGCCGGGAGTTTACCAGTTGTCGATCGACAAAATCGTCGAAGAAGCCAAAGAAGTCTATGACTTGGGCATTCCCGCGATTATTCTCTTCGGCATTCCCGCCGACAAAGACACGGACGCAACCGGAGCATGCACGATCACGGCATCGTCCAGCAGGCCGCCACTCGCGTCAAGGAAGCCGTCCCCGATCTAATCGTCATCGTCGATACCTGCCTGTGCGAATACACCTCACACGGTCACTGCGGCTATCTCGAAGTGGGCGATCTAACTGGGCGAGTCCTCAACGATCCGACGCTGGAACTGCTGAAGAAAACTGCCGTTTCGCAAGCCCAAGCCGGAGCCGACATCATCGCGCCTTCCGGCATGATGGACGGCTTTGTGCAGGCAATTCGATCGGGTCTGGACGCAGCCGGATTCCAGGAAATCCCGATTATGTCGTATGCCGCCAAATACGCTTCGGCCTACTATGGCCCGTTCCGCGATGCGGCAGATTCGGCTCCCCAGTTTGGCGATCGCCGCACCTATCAAATGGACCCTGGCAACGGTCGCGAAGCCCTCAAAGAAATCCACCTCGACATCACCGAGGGCGCAGACATGCTGATGGTCAAGCCCGCTCTGGCCTACATGGACATCATCTGGCGCGTCAAAGAAGCCACTCAGCTTCCCGTTGCTGCTTATAACGTTTCCGGCGAATACGCAATGGTGAAAGCCGCTGCCCTCAACGGCTGGATCGATGAGGAGCGCGTTGTGCTGGAAACGCTGCTTGGCTTCAAGCGGGCAGGCACAGACATGATTTGACCTACCACGCCAAAGATGCGGCTCGCTGGCTGGCAAAAAGCTAACAAATTCGCGAGAACACCGTGAAGCCGCAGGAAGAATTCCGCTTCCTGCGGCTTATCTTTTCTAAGGGCAACTTCTCGAAATGACTCGCTTATTAACGCTGCTGACCGACTTTGGAACCCGCGATAGCTACGTCGCCGTGATGAAAGGCGTGATTGTTCAAATCGATCCCACCCTGCAATCGATCGATCTCACCCACGAGATCGCCCCCCAAGATATTCACAGCGCCCGATTTTGCCTGATGACGGCTTACCCATATTTTCCGCCTGAAACCGTTCATGTCGCAGTCGTCGATCCGGGCGTGGGCAGTTCGCGACGAGCGATCGCCCTTCAACTCGAAAATGGCTTCCTCGTTGCCCCCGACAACGGACTCGTCAGCGGCGTGTTGAGTCAGTTTCCCGCTGTGGCCGCTGTGGAACTGACGAATTCCACTTACTGGCGCAAAGGGCAAACTAGCGCCACCTTTCACGGACGCGATATTTTTGCTCCGGTCGGCGCACATCTGGCGCGAGGCGTTCCCCTGACTGAACTGGGAAACTCGATCGATCCCCGCAGCCTGACGCAACTTTCACTTCCCGACCCCGCAAAAACACAAGACGGCTGGACGGGCTGCATTCAAGCGATCGATCGCTTCGGCAACTTAATCACCAACATTCCTGCTGACGTTCTGCCTGAAAAGTGGTCGGTTTTGATTGAGAAAACTTCGATCGCTGCCGTTTCTACCTATGCCGATCGCTCGATTGGAGAACCGCTTGCCCTTGTCGGCAGTCACGGCTTTGTCGAGATCGCGATCAACTGCGGCAATGCTCAAGCCGCGCTGAATTTGGCGATCGGCACTCCCCTCAAAATCGATATTCTATAAATGGATCAGCCGCCCTCCGCCCCGCCTTCGTAGAGACGCGGAGATCTCGCGTCTCTACCCCGCCAACACCCGACACCCGACACCCAATCATGACCAACGCTGAACCGACGATCGAAATTTATCAAGGCCAATTCGGAGAATTCACGATCACGCCAAGCGATCGCCAAGGCGTGATTGTCTATCGACTGAGTTTGGTTGTCTGCGCCGTGTGTTTTGCGATCGGCAGCGGATTGGTGCTGTGGCAAGGAGAAGCGATCGCGCCTTTGATCACGCCGCTGTTTACCGTATTTTCGATCGCGCTGGGCGTGAGTTTGTTCACGATTCACATCTACATGGCCGCGCTGCATCGAACCTTACAGGCGTTTTGGCTGATTGGCAGCTTGGCCGCGTTGGGCGTGGCGCATCTGTATCCCGAACCGTTTGCCATCTCCGTTTATGCACATCCGCAGGCAATTTGGGGCATCGGATTCACGTTCGCCGCGCTGAGCGGAATTTTCTTTAAGGAAGCGTTTTGCTTCAATCGCCTCGAAACCAAACTGCTGACGCCGATCGTGCCGCTGTTGCTGATGGGGCATCTGTTGGGCCTATTGTCGATCGACTGGGAGCGGATTTTGCTGATCGTCTGGGCGATCGCCTTCCTAATTTTCGCCATCCGCAAGCTGATTCAGGCGATTCCGCCGGATATTGGCGACAAAAGCGTGTTTGCCTACTTAAAGCAGGCGCGATCGTAGATTTGCTGCTCATCCTGCCAGTTTTCGCCTTGTTACTGAGCAACATCAACGCTGTGTCAATTCATCAAAATGGTTAATATTTGCCGCCTCACTCACGTTAGCGGGTAATCTAGCACTGTTGGGATCGCTGCGATCGAGTTTGATTGCTCATTTGTTTGATGGTGCAACGATGTCAGAAGAACGTGCATTTTGGCTGGCGTGGTCGCGCATTCCCGGCATGGGAGCCATTTCGCAAAAGCGGCTCTATCAGCATTTTGGTAGCCTGGAAGCCGCTTGGGAAGCGGACGTAGACGAACTCGCGCAAATTGAAGGCGTGGGCGAAATGACGGCAACCCTGCTGGCAAAAGAGCGATCGCTCTCAATCCCACGCAGCTTTTGCGCCAGCACGAACAGGACAATCCCAAATTCTGGACGCCTGCCGATTCCGACTATCCGCGCTTGCTGCTGGAAATTCCCGACCCGCCGCCGCTGCTGTATTACCGAGGCGAAGTGCAGCGATCGGAAAACACTGGAGTAACCCCGTGCATTGCGATCGTCGGCACTCGCGACCCGTCCGACTATGGCCGCCGCTGGACGCAAAAAATCAGCGCTGCCCTCGCTCGTGAA
>JAAUTJ010000419.1 GCA_012031475.1 Leptolyngbyaceae cyanobacterium SM1_3_5
TTGCGTCAGGCTGGGCTGCCGCAGGTGAAATATGCTGCCGTCACTCGCGCTCAGGTCTGGTCAAATCCCTGCGTGTTTCCGAAACTGTGCGATCGCATCGAAGCTGAATTGGGCTATCCCTGCTTCGTCAAACCCGCAAACCTCGGCTCATCAGTGGGCATCTCAAAAGCCAAAACTCGCGATCAGCTTGAAGCCGCTTTGGACAGTGCCGCCAGTTTCGATCGCCGCCTGATTGTCGAAGCCGCCGTTCCCAACGTCCGCGAACTTGAATGTGCCGTCTTGGGCAACGACAATCCGCAAACCTCCGTCGTCGGCGAAATTACCTACAGCAGCGACTTCTACGACTACGAAACCAAATACACGGAAGGCCTGTCGAGCCACAACATTCCCGCCCAAATTCCCGACGCGATCGCCCAGCAAATCCAGGAAATGTCCTTGCAAGCCTTCCTCGCCGTCGATGCCGCCGGACTTGCCCGCGTCGATTTCTTTTACCAAGCAGACACAGGCGAAATCTTCATCAACGAAATCAACACTATGCCGGGATTCACGGCCACCAGCATGTATCCAATGCTGTGGGCGGCGAGCGGCGTTCCATTTCCCGCTCTTGTCGATCGACTGGTGCAGCTCGCGATCGAGAGGGGTTAGGGGTTAGTAAAGATACGAATCAAGGTGGTCACGAGAGTCTAATCGAGTTGGGAGCTTGTCCTCTTACCCAAAGACTTGTAACCCAAAGACTTGTAACCCAAATTGCCCCCTTACTCAACCGTCTACTGGTTCTACAAACAGCAACGATCGACAGGAGCGATTGGTACTCTAATGCAAGCAAACGTAACTCAAATCGATCGATCCGCCAGCTTGTTTTGCTGGCCTTGATGCCCGTTGCGACTGCCTTCAGCACTGCCGCCCTCAGCATTGTTGTCGCTTCGCCTCCTGCCTTCGCCAACTGTGCAGGTGAACCGCCGGATGAAGTGGTTGTGCCGCTGGTGGAGCAGCGCTGGCAGGCATTGCAGCAGATGCAAACTTATCCTTGGGGAACGGCGCGAGTATATGACCGTTTGGAGGTCGATCGCCGTCAGGTTTGGTTCAATGCCAGGTTCGATCAGCTTCGCGGAACGCAAAAACAGCAGGCCGTTGAAATGCTTCAGCTTGGCAGTTCTCCCTTTCGGGCTTATGCCAGCGATGGCCGCTTACTCTCCGCTCGCTATGACGGCTGTACGCGCTTCGACACGCTCACCGAACGATCGCGCTACAGCTACTACTACAACGAAATTGGCCGATCGCTTCCTGCCAACACGCCCCGCGATCAGTTGCGAAATATCGGGCGTCCGGCTTGGCGGCAGGTTCGCTATCCGATCGCAGCCGCGACCGAGCGATCGGTGCGGACGCTGTTTTGGAATCGGATGGGCTACGCCCCAGGCAAACAGCGGTATGTGGATCGCTTGGGTTCCCGAACAGGGCTACTTCGAGATCAATGTGCCGAACGGCTACAATGTCCAGCAGCTCAGCCGTTTTTGGGGCGCGGCTCCGCGTCAATATCGCTACATCGTTGTGCAAACCGATGGAACAACGGTGTTTGACGCCAATTTTGACGATTAATTTGATGATTAGGACGATCGCTGCTGTCGCCGCCAGTCCCAAGGCATGACGGGATTGCGCTGCGACCAAAAGCCGCGTCGGGCACGGCGGGCGGCTTGTTCCGCTTGCAAATAGGCGTCGCGATCGTCCTGGCATCCGCTGAGATATTGCGGATAAACGACGGCCTGCCCTTCCGTGACTAGTTGCAGGTTGATCGATCGCCCGTTTGCATACACCTCGCCAACCGTGCGCCCGTAGCGATCGGTTTCGACCGTGCGAAGTTGAACGCGGCGTCCGACTGGAAGCAGTTGGCGGAGGCGATCGCTGGCAAATTGTCCTCCGGGTTGGCGGCGTTCGGGCGCGTCGATGCAGGCCAGCCGAACGGTGACATCTTGGCCGTTTTGCCGCACATGGAGCGTGTCACCGTCGCCTGTTGAAATGACGCTGGTTCCCAGGAAAGCTTGCGCGGTCGAGCATCCGGTCAGCAACGCACAAAGTAGTCCTATCAAAATCGATCGGTTCATGCCGATTAATTTACCCAGAATTGCAGCAAACTAATCGTCTCCAAACTAATCGTCTCCAAACAGATCTTCCTCGTAGTCATCTTCGCCGCCCAGCGCCGCGATCGCCGGACGAGGCAGCCGCGCAGATTCAGCGCTGGAATTAGCAGCAAAGGCTGGTCGTGCGGGCGCAGGTTCAGGGGGCGATGGCGGCGTTGGAATTCCAGCGATCGCGGCAAGATATTGAATCTGTTCGCGCAGTCGCAGAATGGCATCGTGGGCAATGCGCTGGAGGTCTTCGCGAGAAGCATCTGACTGTTCATAGGCAAGGGGTAGCCAGCACATCCGCAAGGCAGCCAGCACCATTTCTTTTTCGGAATAAGTGGGGTGCTGTTCGGCTTTGAGGTATTCAAGCAGGAGGCGATCGGGGCTGCTGGCGGGGACTTGCAGGCGGAGGCGATAGTCGAAGGGGGTTTTGCTGTCGGTCATGATCAAACGTTTATCAATTCGGCCTATTGTGATCTTGCACCGGGATATTCTTAAATTTCAAAATCCGTCGTCCGTGTGACTAGCAAGTATCTCTCTAAGCAGTAACTTTAAGTTTGGTTAAATCAGAGCGAGTGTTTGGGTTTGGGCTTGCTGATTGCTTGCATTTTGAGTGGTTTAGAGCGATTGAATCGCGGTCAAGGTGAAGCTAAAGTATTAATTGTTCGCAAAACTTTATGCCATCTCAGAATTGGAATGGTACGCTTTAAGCTACCAAAAGATTTTGATTTGCTTCGTTCGATTGCAGTTTGATTTCTGTCAGTTTGATTTCGTTTGTTTGAGCAGTTTACCTTTATAAATTAGGAGATTTGAGATGTCCAGCAAAGATGTTTATGCTTTTGGTGTTCAATCGGGTACGCGCAATCACAAGGGCAGCTTTGTTCGGCATACAGTTTATAAACTGGTCGAAATTAACGATGCAGGCTGGGCTTTGATTTGTCAGGATGATGCCACTTGTCATTATGTCGATCCTGACTGTCTGCGCGAAATGCGCCATCCGAACGCAACGCCCGATCCCCATTGAGCAGCGTACTTCAAGTTCACCTTTTTTCAAAAGCTCGGTATCGGGTGGATGAACGGTAGGGGCGGTTCACAAACTGTCCCTCCACAAGGATTTGCTCCAAATCCTCGTTCGATCGGGATGGTTTACCTTTCTGTGAAGCTGCTGGAGAGCTAACTCTTTTAGCGAACGGATTTCGTGCGTCCTGAGCGATCGAAGCGGACTTCCGCCGAAATTTGCATCACAAAAGCTGATCAGCGGGGCGGCGATCGTCACGAGATGAGATATAACTTGTAGAAGTGCTGCGAGTAACGCAATCCTTTTGCAATGATTCTGCTTTTGTGGGAATCCTAGCTTGAGAAGGCACAATAGAGAAGGTGGTTTTTGCTGCCGCTGTCTGGATGGGTCGATCGCAAAGAAATTGCTTTGGAAGCGCCCATCATCACACATCTAACGTCACAGGAAGTTATGTCAAAAGGTCAAGGATTCGGCGGCTTCGGCATGGGCAAAATGAAGGAACTTGCCGATGCCTTCAAAAAAGCGCAGCAGGTGCAAGAAGGTGCGAAAAAGCTGCAAGAAGAATTAGAAAATATGGAGATTACGGGCGAGGCTGGCGGCGGCCTTGTCAAGGTCGTGTTGAGTGGCAACCAAGAGCCGCGTCGTGTGGAAGTTTCGCCGGACGTGCTGGGCGAAAGCGCAGAAGTGCTGTCTGATCTCGTGCTGGCAGCCATGAAAGACGCCTACAACAAATCCACTGCAACAATGCGCGAACGGATGGAAGAACTGACGGGCGGCCTGAATCTGCCAGGAATGTAAGATTTCTCGCTGAACGATGCAAAATCGATCGCAAAGTGCGCCCTGTGTCCTTGCGATCGATTTTTGGTGGCAGGGCGATCTAAGCCCACAAATTTGATCATTTTGATCTTCCGCAGACATTGCCCTGATGAACGGGCGATACCGTTCCGCAAGCTACGCGGCCAGCGAAGCTGACCCGTACCGGATCGCCCCACCCTTCAAGCAACCAAACATTCTTGCTCCACCTGCCAAACATTCGCTTCCAGTCTCAAAATCACCTGCTGGCCGCTGGCTGTGGCCTGTAGATACTGCAACGCAGGCTGAATGAGGGGGTAAACCGCCGTTCGATAGAAGCGGGGATAGCCCGCTCGCAAATCGCTGGGATTCTTGTAGCCCAAGCACTGACTTACGCCTGTTTCAGCAAACTCGTAGAACAACGCAGGCAGCTTTTGCAGATAGCGCGGGTCGCTAAGCTGCCCAATCAAATCTGCGGCTCGTGCCAAGCTAGAGTCGCTGTTGTCCTGATATTCTGCACCGGGCGGAACCGGAAACCGGGTGAATTCAATGTGTCGCTCGATCGCCTCACAATCAAGCAGCGCATATCGAGACAGCCACTCTCTGACAAACTGCTTGCTGCGATCGACATGATAGGGCGTCAGGCTGGCGTCAGTGGTGCCGATCGGCAGTTCGATCGTTTCCGCTGCGATGCCCGTTGCAAATGTTCGGATCGCCGCTTGGTCTTGCTGACAGATGCCCTTGACATAGCCCACGTCATGACAGAGCAGCGCCAAAATGAGATGCAGCCAGTCTTGGCGAGATGTGCCTTCAAGAAGCTGTTTGCCCCGTAAAATTTCCTGGCCGACCAGACTCGCCAAAATCGTGTGTTCGATATTGTGATACTGAGCATCACTTTGGGCGATCGCGGTAAGCGCTAGATGCGCGACCTCGCCAATTAGGTCGGCTTGTGATGGGTCGCTGTAGAGGGTGCAATAGCCCGTTTTTAACTGCTTCACGCAGTTGTCGATTAATGTTTCTGTTAGGTTCAACATTTTGTTTCCTGTGCGATCTAGTGACAGCTTGAATGAATGGATGAATGGGAAAACACTTGACTATAGAGTTACCGAAATTAGCTGAAGTTGCAACCTCAAAAACCTCATATTTCCT
>JAAUTJ010000420.1 GCA_012031475.1 Leptolyngbyaceae cyanobacterium SM1_3_5
TTGCGGCAACGGACAAAGAGTGAGGGGTTGAATTTGGCAAAACCTGTATTTCTAAGCGGATGATTAGCGTCTCACATAAGACTGCACTGACGCAAAAACAATTAATCGAAGTTCCCTATAGTGAGTTCTAATGCTCAGTTTCTTTCAAATGCTTACGACGCTTTATCAAATTCTTATGGTGTTAGCAAACTGATTTGAAAGTTGGTTGAATCGATGTTGATTGGCGATCGATCGAAGAAAGACCACAGAGCTAAACACGCAGCCGATAGCCCACGCCGCGCACGGTTTCGATCGCACTCTCGCCCAACTTGCGGCGCAGATGACCGACATAAACATTGACCACATTGGTTTCTGCCCCGTAGTCATAGCCCCCAAATCCGATCGAGCAGTTGTTCGCGGGTCATCACCTGTCTCGGATGGCGCATCAGCACTTCCACCAGCAGAAACTCACGGGCAGATAGCTCGACTTGGCGATCGTCCACCCACACCTGACGAGTGAGCAAATCCAGCGTGAGTCCGCCGCTGTGCAGTCGCGTTTCTTGCTTGGTGCGGGGGACAGCACGATTGCGAAGCTGCACCGCACTCGCGCCAGCAGTTCTTCAAATTGAAACGGCTTGGTGATGTAGTCGTCTGCGCCGCCTTCGAGTCCTTGCACCGTGTCATCAAGTCCATCTCGCGCCGTTAGCACAATGATTGGCAGCGTTTCTCCCTGTCCGCGCACGGTCGCCAGCACGTTCAGCCCGTCTTGATCGGGCAGTCCCAAGTCGAGAATGAGCAGATCAAAATCGTCGCCGTGTGCAAGTTCGATCGCTTCTTTTGCGGTTTCAATCACCAGGGTGGTGTAGCCGCTGGCTTGCAGTCCGGTTTCGAGGAAAGAACTAATGCGCGAGTTATCTTCGGTGATAAGAATGCGGTTCATGAGCGGGTGTGGTGAGGGGTTCAAGGGGAAGCACGATCGTAAAAGTGGAGCCTTGCCCCAATTGACTCTCTAGCTGAACAGAGCCACCGTGCGCCTGCACAATCGCCTGCACGATCGATAAACCAAGTCCATGTCCTTCCGGGCGGCCATGCTGCACAACACGCACGAAGCGATCGAAGATGCGCCGCTGGTCTTGAGGGGCAATGCCTTCGCCCGTGTCGCGTACCCACAGATGCGCGTGATGTTCACCGATTGCAGAGCCAAGTGTAATCGTGTCGGTTGTTTGGGTATGGTGGACAGCATTTTGCACCAGGTTCATCACCGCTTGCGTTAGGCGTTGGCGATCGACGGTGATGGGGGTGAAGCCCTTCAATTCAAGCTGCCAGTTGCGATCGGCGATCGATTGCGCTTTGAGGAAGAATTCTTCAGTGAGCCAGTCGAGTTCTTCGGGCGTGGGATGGAGAAAATCGGGATGGTCGGTTTTTGCTAGCAGCAGCAAATCGTTGACCAAACGGCTCATCCGCTCTAGCTCATCAAGCAGCAGGGCAACCGTCTCCGGCTGTCGATCGGGACGGTGGTGCAGCATTTCCAGGTGGCCGCGAATGATCGTGATCGGCGTTCGCAGTTCGTGACTGGCATCTTTGATAAATTCTTTCTGACAGTCGAAAGCCAACTTGAGGCGATCGAGCATGTCGTTGAAGGTCATCCCCAGTTCTGCGATTTCATCGTGCCCCTGAGTGGCAATGCGCTGAGTCATATCCGACTCGGTGATCGACTGTGCGGTTCGAGTCATCAGGCGCAACGGTCGCAACACGCGCCCTGCGGTAATCCACGCCAGCGCAAATGAAATCCCCAGAAAAATCAGCACGTAGCGCAGCAGGGCGAACAGGGCTTGCTGTCCTTGCTGAAAGTCTACTGTGCTGTCGTAGAGGATGACGATCGTGCCGCGCCGACCATCGTTGAGTTGAAAGGCAGTGGCGATCGACTGATAGTGGCGATCGCCCTCATAAATGGCAGTCATTTGGTGCTGTGTTGCTTGTGACCAATCGGCAATGATGCTGGGTCGTTGCTGTAACAATACGGGCGGTTGATTGGTGAGCGATCGATACTCATAAAGTCGTCCGTTGAGCAGCGTAATCACATACTCATTTTGAGTGGGCGCATAGCTGCTCAAAAAACTATCAAATACGGCACCTGTATGACTCGGCAGTGCGCCAATGCTTTGCTTGCCTTCGACATAAAGCTCAAACTGATCGAGGCGTTGTTCGATCGCAGATTTGGCTCTTGCGGTCACGGCCTCGCGATAAATGCTGTTGGCAAACGTAATTGAAATTCCGGCTGTGCAGCCTGCCAGAAACATATACCAAAGCAGCAGCCGAGTTCGCACACTCAATAGCGCCCGATGCCAGCTTGATCGGCCAGCATTTGAAATTCCTTTTCTTGATAAAGATTGAGAAGAGAAGGCACGAGAGCTTGTGAGTAATCTAGCTAAAAAAGCGGTACTGGTTAATACTTGACGGCGCGATCGCAAGCTTGTTTTGCTCATCATCCCTTGTCGGCAATTGCGTTTTGAAGAAAGTCGATCGCTTTGATATATAAATTTTTCAAAGCGATCGAAAATTCGTTTCTCCTGACAGCTATCTTAGTTGCGGTGCAAATCTTCAAGCTGTGCTTCCACCATTTCCAAATAGCGCGAGTCAGTCAATCGATCGGGAGACAAGCGAGTCTCGGCGATCGCAGCTTGGACAATTTGTTCGGCTGTAACTCGCCCGGTTCCGACTGCAAAGGTTAGATTGCCATGACTGGGAATGCCTTGCTCTTGAAAGTAACCATTGCGAGCCAGATTCACGAGATCAAAGGGATTGGGCTGAGCGTTCGCTTTTGGAGCAAAGCCTGTCAAACCCAGAGTAAACAACCCTGCGAGAATCAAACGTTTCATCACAATTTCTCCTTGTGAATCGATGTGGTTTGGATTTCATTGAGGGGCTATTAACTAGCCCCTTTTCATTAGCAACTAGGAAAAAATTCCACTCGTATCAACCGTGCGGTTTCCACGATCGCTTGGATTCATGTCACCGGAAGGTGGCAGCGCTCCAATAATCTCACTCGTATCAACCGTGCGATTTCCGCGATCGCTGGGGTTCATATCGCCGGACGGTGGCAATGAACCAATGATGTCGCTGGTATCGACTGTGCGATTTCCGCGATCGCTCGGATTCATATCACCGGAAGGCGGTAACGATGCTTGTTGTTGTGAAACAAACGCAACGCTCAAAGACAGTGTGGACAAGGCAATAAACAGTAGGCTTTTCATCAGATGTCTCCTTTGTACGGATAGTAGTTGACAGTTGAGTTGAGCTAGAGCTTCAAGTTCTAAAGTTGCCTCTTGCTCTATATTTCTAGTTTCGCTTTCGTTGATAAACTGACAATAAAATCAGGTAAAAGAATTTTTACTTTTGCAAACAGTGAAAGAAAACCTTTTTTGCTTTCGCGTACTCGATCGACAAGCACAAAGCGTCAAATTGCGCCGATTGAGCTAATATAAATTTTCTGAACTGCTCAAATTGAAAGTGTTCAAATTGAATCCTGTAAATTGTTTTCTCTGTCATTTGAAGACGCAAGAATACTCCTGTTAATCAATGCGTTGCGTCATGAACAATTACTAATCACACCCACACTCCGCCGTCTTTTGTTGCTGCGGCAATTCCATCATCAACCGCGATCGCCCTATGACAAAACTAAAAGCGTCAAACTAGAACTATCACAAGAAAGCGATCGCACTAACAACTTTTAGTTCACTGGATTCGCTTGGCATACCAAGCATGAATAAGAAAGGTTTGGAAAAACAACACAGGTGTGTCCAATCCACTTGATGCAATGATTGACTCTACGTTCTGGGTTGGCAGCATGGCGATCTGCTGCTTCCACCTGTCGCCCGCGAATACTTTGAGCAGTTTGGCGCGATCGAACCGATTGATAGTACCAGTTCGATCGCACTACCGTCGGCTTAATCTAATCGTCGTTGTTGCGTGACCCAAACTTCAGCTTCAGGCTGAATCGCTCGCTGTTGCCGTCTTCAGTTTCAACTCTGATGTAGTAGGTTCCTTGAGCAAGGCGAGCGTCAACTTTACTTTTGTCGTCATCGTCAACGTCTGCAAACAGCCGCTTCCCGTTCACTGAAAGCACGCGATCGCGGCTATTAACGATTGAAAACTGTATCGATTCGTCACCACGATTTTGGAAATTAAATTTGATATTGCCGCTGCTTTTTAGCGTGAATTTATAATAGTCTGGATCATCTTCACTGACGCGCCCGCTGTCTGCAAGGCTGCTGCCCTTGGAGAGCCGTCCTAGCCTTCTCGCGTTATCGATCGAATCATCCCCATCGCCTCCAATGAACCGCGATCGGTTAATGCGCGAACTCAAATCCGAGTGACGAATTTGCACAAACTTTTGTGATTTAGCAAACATCTCAATTTCCTCTCAGAAGTTAAATTTTTAGCGAAGCTGCAAATGGGCTAATGGAATAAACAATCAAGCGTGCCTTTGTTTGCTGTTTGCGATTTACCTGTTTATAGCGATCGCTTGTCAATCTTGTTGTACGTCTGATGCAAGCTGCATTGGATTCCTGTCTGATCTAACTTGAGTGTAGTAATTGCCAACGCTCAACTTCTTTCAGATTCTTATGGAGTTAGAGTAGTAGGGTGGACGATGCCCACCATTTTGTAAAACCCTTCACATTAATGTTTTGTGGGCAGTCCCCACCCTGCTGGCTTTTGCAGATCATTTACGCCGCGCTGCGGGTTTCGTTCTTGACTTCGGTTTTGATGACGAAAGCCCTTAATTCGACAATACTATCGCCGCGAAAGCGCCAGACATCGCAGTACGAGTAATGAGCCGCCTTTCCATCTTCGTCCTTCATTGTGATGTTGCCGATCGCCGTGACGAAATCACCCTCAGCGATGAAGTTGGCGACCCTAAACTTTGGCGGCTCTATGTATGTCGCTGCCATCCATTGGCGAACGGCTTCTTTTCCTTCAAGGGTCTTGTCGCCGACAAACGTCCATTTCGTGTCTCGGCGCAGAACGACACGAATCCTTCATAGTTGCCTTCAGCGATCGCCGCATTTCCCTCTTCTAAGATGGCTT
>JAAUTJ010000421.1 GCA_012031475.1 Leptolyngbyaceae cyanobacterium SM1_3_5
CGCCCGCCTCGATTTTGCCGATCTCACGCAGGCGAATTTACACGCAGCCGCACTCGTCGATGCTGACTTGGCGCAGGTCAATTGCGCTCAGGCGAATCTCTCCGCAATTCATGCGATCGGCGCATATCTGGCGGGCGCAAATTTGAGCGGGGCGGATTTATCCGAAGCCGATTTGCGCTGGGCAAACTTGAGCAAGGCCGATTTGACCGAGGCGCGGCTGGATCGATCGCTGCTGCGCGGCACGAATTTGACGCGATCGAATTTGCAGAACGTGGATTTGCGATCGAGCTTCCTTCTGGGTGCAAATCTGCGCCACGCCCATGTAGAAGGCGCACTGCTTCCACCTTCAGATGCAGACGGTTAAAGCGGCTCCCTCTAAAATGTGAAGGTTGCCGCATCCTTTCGCCATGACTGACCCGAATTCCTCGATCGCCGCTGACCCGATCGATCGCATCTTCCGCCTCTCTCCCCTGATTCGCTTCACCTTACTGCTGCTCTACTTCGCCTTGATGCTGCCGCTGCCGTTTCTGGCAACGGCCACGCAAGCGCCAATTCCGCCGAATTTGCTGGCGATCGGGATTGTGCTGGGCGCGATCGCGCTCTACGCCGCGCTGACCGAGCGCGTTATCGTAGATGAACACCAAATTCAAGTCACCTATCCCGCTTGGGTTCCCCCAATTTTTCGCAAAGGCTGGTCGCTGCCTTGGGCAGAAGTGCAGGCATTGAAGCCGCGATCGACCGGACAGGGCGGGCTGGTTTATTATTTGCTGAGTCGATCGGGGGAAGGCTATTTGCTGCCGATGCGCGTGGCCGGATTTGCCCAGCTTGTGCGGATTGTGCAAGCGCGGACGGGCATCGACACGCAGGACGTGATGATGCTGGCGCAACCCTGGATGTACCTAATTTTGCTGACCTTTTCGCTGTTTCTGCTGGCGATCGACGGATGGACAATTTGGACAGCCCTACACGGAATTCCCGCCTGAACCAATGGCAGCTTGAGCAGGTCGGCCTCCGCCCGCCGATCGGCTCGCAACTGCTGCTGCAAAGCGTTTCTGCCGAACTGATGGGGGGCGATCGCTGTGCCCTGATCGGTGCAACGGGAGCCGGAAAAACGCTGCTTCTACGCCTGCTCAATCGCCTGACTGATCCCAGCGAGGGCAGCATTCTCTTTCAGGGACGCGACCTGCAACAAATTCCGATCGCCCAACTCCGCCAGGTTGTCACGCTCGTTCTACCCGAACCGCGACTCTTGGGCATGACCGTCCGCGACGCGATCGCCTACCCGCTCACCTTCCGCAACCTCAGCCCAACGGTGATTCAGCAGCGTGTGGCGGACTGGATCGATCGCCTGCAAATCCCGTCCGACTGGCTGAGCAAAACCGAAGTGCAACTTACCCTTAGCCAGCGTCAGTGGGTTTCGATCGCTCGCGCCTGCGCCTGCGAACCCGCCGTTTTGCTGCTTGATGAACCGTTTACCGCGCTGGATGGCGATCGCCGTCTGCAACTTCTCAATCTTCTGCAAGATCCCGCTTTGCGGCAAACCACAATCGTAATCGCCACGCATCAAGTTAAACTCGTGCGATCGTGGGCGCAGCGCGTTTGGTGTCTGCATCAGGGCAAGCTGCTGTGGCAGGAATCGAGCGATCGCCTCGACTGGGAATTTGTCCAGGATTCGATCGCGCAGGCCGAGGCAGACGTGGCAACCGAGTGGGATTAACGTCCGTTCGATGACCGATCGTGCCTACCAACCCTCCTCAAAGTCCCCCAATCGTGGCGGATTTGGGGGCTTTCCAAACGGGCAAGAAGCGATCAGAAGCTTCAAAGCACACCCTTTTCATCGAGTGAACGCAGCGATCGAACTTCTGAATATTCTTCCAGCAAAAACCAAACAGCCCTGCCAACATTGGGGGCATTCGGAAGTGAGAGCGGATTCGGGCAAAAGGTTTACGAAACTTCAAATTTTCGGCTCCAGTTTTCCCCATTTGCCTGTCCCGTCAATTGCATTTGCGGAACCGACAGTTTCAGCCGCTTCAACGTTTTACAAACCAAATTCGACATCGCATCAAAATCCGCCAAAGCCGCGCCTTCAAAAGCAATTTGGAGGCGATCGCCGTTCGTACTCACTTCGGCCATTGTCCCATTCGGCAAGGCTTCATTCAGCAGCGTGGCAAATCGCGCCGCATCTGAGGGCACAGGCGGCGAAATCTGAGCGGCGATACCGTACCGGGAGCGCTCCGCGATCGGTGCAGAACTCAAGCTTTCAATTGCAGGCAAATCTTCGGGCAGCAGCGTCACAAGCTGTTCATCGGTCAACGTCGCAGCACTGGCTAACCGATTCGCCTGCTGTTCGATCGCCTTTTCAAACAGATTGCGAACCAAGCGACCATTGCCAAAGGTGCGATCGCGATTGGCGTAAAGTTGCTCAAACATTTGCTTCAGTTTCACCTGCGTTTCTTCAGTCGGATTAAAATTACTTTTGCTGCACATTTTGGTGAAGATTGCCAGCAAATCTTCCGGTGGATAATCCGCAAAATAAAAATAGCGATTGAAGCGCGATTTCAGTCCGGGATTGGTTTCGATAAAGTCGTTCATTTCATCGGTGTATCCCGCCACAATCACCACCAATCGATCGCGAAAATCTTCCATTCGCTTTAAAAGAGTGTCGATCGCTTCTCGACCAAAATCATTTCCCGCTCCGGCTGGCGACAGCGCATAAGCTTCATCGATAAACAACACGCCATCCAGCGCAGAATTCACCATATCATCGGTTTGCTTGGCCGTTTGCCCGACATATCCGGCGACGAGTCCGGCGCGATCGGTTTCCACCAAATGCCCTTTTTTCAAAATTCCCAAGGCTTTGAATAAGCGTCCGGTCAAGCGAGCGATCGTGGTTTTTCCGGTTCCCGGTGGCCCTCCAAAAACCATGTGCAGCGAAACCGATGTTTGCGCCAAACCGCGCTCTTTTCGCACCTGCTGAACCTTCAAAAAATTGGTCAGCGTCCGCACCGATTCCTTGATATTTTGCATTCCCACCAAGTCATCCAGCTCGGCCATCACCTGCTCAAGCGTTTCGGTTGGCATCGGTTGCAGTTCCGCCGGAATCGGTCGGTAGCTGTGCAAAAGCTGCCAGATGTGATTCAGCGCGATCGTTTCATCCGCTGTCACTTCGCCATCGGCTCGAATAATCATCTGCGCGAAACGATGAATCGCATTCACGATCGGCTCTTGCAAGCTGCTTCCCTGCACCTGATCCTGCTGATGCAGTAGTGACGGTAGCAAGAGGCGATCGTCCTCTTCCTTCGTCAAATCCAGCAGAATTTGCAGAATTTCCTTTTCCGCGCTGGCACGACTGGCGCGATCGTCCCACTTTAGTGCCGCCGTCAGCTTGCTCTTGTCCGGCTTAATCAGGCCATACAGCACCAAATACGCCAGCAATTCCAGCGAACTAATCACGCCATGACTGCGCCCACAAATCTGCACAATTCGAGCCAAATCGCGCAAAACCACCTCGCGATAGTTGTCTCCTAAATTCAGGGCAGGCTCGATCGCCTTATACAGTAGATTCGCTTCTCGCTTAATATCGTCGCTTTGCACAGGCTTTTCTCAAATGGCATCTTGCCAAATGTTAAACCTCCAGAGTTATTCGTGGTGCGAAAACAGTCTTAATACTCGCGTTGCTCCTTGCGATTGCGTTTGGGCGGAATCATCGCGGTCTTGCCTTGCGCTTCAAGGCGCTGAATCACTCGTTCATCCGCATCATAGGCTTTGTCGTCCAGCACCGTATCTGCAACTCACCGCTTGGCTGTCAATCATCCCTAAACCACCAAAATCTGTTCGATCGCCCCCTCCGCCCCACGCTAAAATCAAAATCGCGTTCACCTCCAGGAGCAATTCTTGTGTCACAGGTGCGTGTGCGTCAGCACGTCAACCCCCTCAGCCTTAAATACCAACGCCCTATCGCCCTGCCCAACTGGAGCGAACTTTTTGCCAACCCCGCCCAACCGCTGCACCTCGACATCGGCTGCGCTCGCGGCCAATTTCTGCTGCAAATGGCCGTTCAGCAACCCGATCGCAACTTTCTCGGACTGGAAATTCGCGAACCGCTCGTGATTCAGGCCAACCGCGATCGCGCCGAGCAAAACCTGACGAATCTACATTTCTTGTTCTGCAACGTGTCGAATGCGATCGCCCCGCTGCTGGAAAGCTACCCCGGTCAGCTTGCTCAAGTGTCGATTCAGTTTCCCGACCCCTGGTTCAAAAAACGCCACCAAAAGCGGCGCGTCGTTCAGCCCCAACTGGTCAATCAGCTTGCCCAATTCCTCACCCGCGACGGCTGGATTTTCCTGCAATCCGACATCGAAGAAGTGGCGATCGAAATGCGCGATCGCTTTGCCGAACATTCTGCCTTCACCGATTCCGGCTGGCTCGAATCCAATCCGCTCCCTGTCGCCACCGAGCGCGAACAGATGGTTTTGGAGCAGGGCGATCGGGTGTATCGGGTGATGTTTCAGCGGGCGTGAGGGCAGAGACGCGAGATCTCGCGTCTCTACGGGGATGGTCCTGCTCAGATCCACGATCGCAGCCAGCGCCGCGACATCACCGCTTCCGGCGTCATCGGCAAGCCCAAAAACATGGGGAGCCAATAGACAAAGGCAATCAGGATCAGAAAAACGGCAGTGAGGCCAACGATGCGCTGCCAATCTCGTGGACTGCTGAGCCAGCGATCGATCACCAGTGCCAGCGCCATGAACGCGAACAGCACCGAGGGCATGTAGTGGTAGATGAACACGCAGCGCGTCACGCTCACCCAGGGCAGCAGATTCGCCGTCCAGTTGACGATGATGTAAAGCGCTGTCCAGGTGTAGCCATCATCCAGGCTGACCGGACGCTGCCGCAGCCAGACGCTTGCACGAGCGGTCAGAAGGGCACCGAGGAGGGCGATCGCCGCCACAGTAAACCACCACAACACGGGATTGCCCATCGCGTGAACGTCATAGATTGCTCGTTCGGCGGCAACGGGCAGCGGCGGACCAACGATCGGCGGCGGTTCATCAACCATG
>JAAUTJ010000422.1 GCA_012031475.1 Leptolyngbyaceae cyanobacterium SM1_3_5
AAACAGCGAGCGGCTTCCAGACCTGCAACGGCTTGCTCAAAGCGACCGTTAGCGGCTTGAAGTTCGGTGTTGCCCAAGAAGCGTCCTTGGGTATCGGCTGAGGCGATCGCTTCGGTAATCGGCGTTTTCATGTTCGGTTTCTCTCCCTAAGATTTGTCGTTACACACAGTTTCAAGCAAAAGACTGGGCAAAAACTAGGCGACAGACGAAGCTGCGCGATCGAAGTAGCTTGCCAGTTCCGACATCACGGCGGCACAGTCGCCTTTGACGATGCCAGGAGCGTCGGGATCGTTGGCGATGCCGATCGCAATTTCTTTCATTTTCGAGACGCCAGCAGCGGTCGAACCACCCGGAACGCCGAGTGCCTGGTAGGTTTCGCGCAGACCGTTGAGGCAGCGATCGTCAAGAACGCTGGCATCACCCGCCATCAAAGCGTAGGTGACATAGCGCAAGATGATTTCCATGTCGCGCAAGCAAGCAGCCATGCGACGGTTGGTGTAGGCGTTTCCACCCGGAGCGATCAGTTGGGGCTGCTCTTCAAACAGCGATCGAGCGGCATCGGCCACGATCGAGGAAGCATTGGTGCTGATCCGGTTGACGGCATCAATGCGCTTGTTGCCTTCTTTGATCATGTTGCTCAGCGCATCAAATTGGCTGCTGCTGAGGAATTCACCTTTCGAGTCAGCTTGCGAAACCACCTTGGCGAATGCATCTAACATTGACTCAATCTCCTACTTGCTTGGTTGAGTTCGGTTTGTAAAAACTGGGGTTCAGCGAACCAGTTGCTTGCTGCTTCTGAGCAGCGTTTGAGGGTGTCGATTCAAACAGCGAATGATTGATTACCAGTCTCAGAAATCCGGGCTAGTCGTAAAGACATTGCAACATAGATTTTTAGTAAATCTGAGAGGATTTCACAACTGTATGAGAAAGCGGAAATCAGGTAAATCAGCGGTTATTCAACTTTTGTTTGTCATCTCAACCCTTCCGAATCTCTTTATACAATGCGACAAAGCGATATTTTGTTACAAGTTATGAAGTGTATTTCTTGAGACAGACAAGTTCTTCAAAGCTAGCGACATCAGGCATTTCAAGGTACACACTATCGTAAATGCCGCAATATTCGTTTACAAAATTGCAAGCATTTATACTTACCTACTTAATTCCAAATTATCTTTAGATTTTCTTTATAAATTTGTGAAAAGCCGATGGCAATTAAGAAAAAACGACTTTTCTTAATTCTGAGAGAAGAAGCAAGTTTGTAAAGATTTTTTTACAGAAATTTTCTTATTTCTCAATTTGTGAAGCGTAGCGCTGCCTGAGAACCTGAAGCAAGGTCGTGAACTCTGTCGGAAGTGGGGCGAGCGCCTCCACCCAATCCCCCCGCCGGGGATGCTGCAATCGTAGCTTGTAGGCATGTAAAGCCTGCCCTGTTAGGTTCACTCCGATCGACCTCCCCGAACCGTAAACTGGATCACCGACGATCGGATGTCCCATCTGAGCAGAATGAACGCGAATCTGATGCGTCCGTCCAGTCTCCAGCACAAACTTGTTTAGGCTGTAATTCCCTAGCCGCTCCAATATTTCCCAATGCGTAACCGCTCGTCTGCCGCCTTTTCAATTGGGACGATCGCCATCTTCTTTCGGTCTACGGGATGCCGTCCGATCGGCAGGTCGATCGTCCCGCTGTTTGTGGAGGGTGAGCCGTGAACGATCGCTAGATACTCGCGTCCTGCCGTTTTTGCTTTCAGTTGGGCTTGGAGATGCTGATGAGCGTGGTCGGTTTTGGCAATGGCGATCGCGCCACTCGTGTCTTTGTCGAGCCGATGCACGATGCCGGGACGCTGTACGCCGCCAATGCCCTTCAGGTTGGGGCAGTGGGCAAGCAGGGCGTGAACGAGTGTCCCAGATTCGTGACCGGGAGCGGGATGGACAACCAGTCCAGCGGGCTTGTTGAGAATAATCAGTTCGTCGTCTTCATAGAGAATATCCAGCGGAATTGCTTCCGGCAGAAGGTCAAGCGGCTGGACGGCGGGAATCGTCAGATGAATCGAGTCGCCTGTCTGGACGCTGGTCTTTTTGGACGTGCAAATTTCGCCGTTGAGCGTGACCTGTCCTTGTTCAACCAGCTTTTGTAGGCGTGATCGCGACCAGTCTGGTAGTTGTTCGGCCAGATAGCGATCGAGTCGATCGGATGCACCTGTCACCTGAAGAGTAATTTCGGACAAGGCTGTTTCAGGCAAGGCTGTTTCAGACAAGGCTGTTTCAGACAAAAAGAATTCGCTCCTTATGATTCGATTTTGAAGTCGCTTGCGGATAAATTTGCCGCGTTTTGTAGTGTTGCAAATAGCACACTTCTACCGCTACTTAAATCAAAGCGGTAGAGCAGTCCTCCGATGTCTTCTACGTAGGTAATCACGGCACTACCCCGCTGGAAATCTTGAATGCTGTCCACCACGTCAAACTCGCTGCTGCGGCTGAACCCTCTGCCACCCGATCGCGATTGGATTTGTCTGAACGTGTCTTTGTCCAACACGATCGTATCAACTCCTTTGCGGAAATCGCTGATGAGATAAGTACTTCCATTCGTGAGGCCATCAAACACAAATTCATCGGCTCCGGCTCCGCCCACCAACACATCGCTGCCGCCATTTCCGGTCAGGCGATCGTCTCCGGCTCCGCCATCAAGATTGTCATTGCCTGCTCTGCCGACGAGTTGGTCGTCGCCTCTGCCGCCGAACAAATTATCGGCGCGATCGCTGCCTGTGATCTCGTTATCCAAATTGTTGCCTGTGCCGCTAAAGGCGTTGCCAACGAGAACGAGATCTTCGACATTGGGCGCATCTTCAAGCGAGTAATTCACGACTGTAAAGATGGTGTCGTCGCCTTCATCAGGGGCTTCAACGACGCGATCGCCCGTGTTGTCCACGCCGTAGCTGTCGTTGCCCAAGCCGCCCTGCAAGAGATCGCGGCCTCTGCCACCATCGAGCCGATTTGAGCCGCGATTGCCGATGAGCGTATTGTTGGCTTCGTTGCCTGTGGCGTTGATATCCTGATTGCCCACCAAAACAACGCGCTCGAAAAACTGCGGAAGCGTAATGCTGTAGTTGGCCTGAAGCGTATCCACGCCGCCGCTTTGGTCTTCACCGCCGACGCGATCGCCCTGCGTCAAAATGTAGTAGTCATCGCCTGCACCGCCAGAGAGCCTGTCTTCGCCTGCGCCACCATCCAGCCTGTCGTTGCCTGCGTTGCCTTCCAATTCATCGTCTTCTGTGCCGCCCAAGAGCCAATCATTGCCGCCGCTTCCGAAGAGGCGATCGTCTCCTGCGAATCCAAAGATTTTGTCTGCTTCGCGTCCACCCCGGCGCGTATCGTCTCGGCTGGTTCCGCGAATGATTTTGTAAGCTGCCATTGGTTCCCTCTGGTTCTCAATCGGTTTTCACCTCACAACGCGCTTCATAATACATCTGTTTGTTTGCGATAGCTGACGATTTAGTGAGGAATTGAAGTTTAAGTTTCGCTAATGTTTATTTCTGAGAATTTTTTGAACTGAATCGCTCGATCGAATGCCTTCAAAATTAGCCTTCTTGAAATCAAAACTGCATCAATCACAATGAGTTTTGTACTCATCTGCAACGCGAAAAACTCAGGTGGTTTTGCGTCAGCTTTGCAGATCGCCTAAACTGGGTCAGAATTAGCCCAGATTCAGTTAGCTCAGATTCAAAGGCTATTGGCGACTCAAGGCGAATTGCTGGCGATCGTCCCCTCAGCCCGAATCAAATTGTCCCTTCTCTTGTTGATTGCGGTTCCTATGCCCTATTTTTCGCTTCGCCTTGGCACTTTGTCGATCGCCTGTGCCAGTCTGTTCGCGCTTGCCCTGCCGATCGCGCCTGCCCAAGCTTCGATCGATTTCGGAATTGAAGGACGCGATTCGGAATATCGCGCTCGTGAAGCCGACTATGTTTCCTGTGCAACCAATCTTGTCACTACAGGTATTTCGGAGGCGGAAGCCGCTGCTGCTTGTGCTGCTGCCCTTGCGCCTCGCCAGGTCGGAAACTGCGCGATCGACCTGTACAACACACGGAATTGCAGCCAGAGGCGATCATTGCGGGCTGTCGGCAGGTGCGCCGCCCGATCGAACTAGCAGATTGCGTCGTGGATATTCGCGCCGCCACAACCGACCCCACCGAAACCGATATTCTCAATAGCTGCCGCCGCAGCCTGCTTCCCCGCCGCTATGGAAACTGCGTCGTCGGTCTGGCGCGATCGACCGAGATCAGCGGCGTCAGCGCCTTGGGTAGCTGCATTCAAGCAGGCGATCGTCCCCGCAACTTGCGCCCCAGCTTTGTGCCCGCTTCTCAACCGATTCCGACCACGCCGCGATCGGGTGTTTCGACCGAGGGCGCAAACGCAGAATCGCAGGGCATTCCGCTACGCTAAACAGGTTTGGGGCATGGTAGGCCGTGCCCCTACGTGGTTTTGCCGCTCCCCATCAAATAGAGCAGCGCCATCCGCACGGCCACGCCGCTGGTCACCTGCTGCGAGATTAAGCTGAACTGCGGGTCGTCCATCAGATCCGAGCTAATTTCGACGCCGCGATTGGTGGGACCAGGGTGGAGAAGTTTTACAGTGGGCTGGCACAGGTGGAGGCGATCGCGCGTGATGCCAAACTGCTGATGATACTCCCGCAGACTGGGCAGCAAATTTTGCGTCATGCGCTCGTGCTGAAGCCGCAAGGTCATGACGAAATCAGCATTTTCGAGGGCGGATCGATCGACCAGTGGAGGAAGAGCTTTCGGGAGGCAGGAGGCAGGAGGCAGGAGGCAGGAGGCTCGATCCCTCTGCCCTCTGCCCTCTGCCCTCTGCCTTCACTCACAAATTCGGCAAACCATTTCGGCAGCAAGGTCGGCGGGGCGGCGAGGTGGACTTCGGCTCCGCTGGCAGTGAGGCTCCAGATGTTCGATCGCGCCACGCGAGAATGCAAAATATCCCCAACGATCGCAATTTTTTTGCCTGCCAGTAGCGACAAGCGGGGGCGATCGGGATCGAGCAGGGTGC
>JAAUTJ010000423.1 GCA_012031475.1 Leptolyngbyaceae cyanobacterium SM1_3_5
CAGCCATGAATCATCGTGGGATGAATGCTGTAGTGACTGGCGATTTCGGCAATGGTTTTCTCACCTTTGATTGCTTCTAGCGCAACTTTGGATTTGAACTGGGCGCTGTGCTGTTTGCGTTTGTTTTGGCTCATAAACTACTCCTAGCATGGGTTGGAAGGGTGTAGCTTATCTACCTGTCCAGTTTTTTGGTTCCACCTCACTGCAAAGCTGGTGATGAAGCCAGGCTGGTGTTTTTGCTTATTGAGGATGTAAAACTCGATGTGCCGCCCCTTCCCGAAGGAGCGATGGAAATAGAGGCGATTTTCTTCGTATTCGCTCCAGTCTGGGTGTTTGAGATAGGCTTGCGTGGCGCTGATCACCGGTGCGCCCGTCGCCGTCATCTCAATTTGCTTATGGGTAAAAAGTGGTAGTTTGACTTGCGATCGCGATCGAGCGCGGCTGGCGCGTTTTCGACCCCCCTTGGCTGACGTTGCAACTGGCGGTTCCATTTCTAGCTGAACGTCGTCCGTCTCAGCATTTAGATTTTTCGACTTTCGATTTGTGGAGGCCATTGGGGTATTCCGCTTGCGAACAGCCAGAAGGGTGTTCAAAAGATTAATTCTTAGTATTGTGCGTCGCAATTGGCAAGTCGCGACATATCTTCGCAGACAAAATTAGGACGAATTGTCCAGTCAGCCTATTCGGAGCGCGGCTTGGACGGAGCAGACTGGATTTTGCCTTGCTGCTCAGCGTCGTCTACGGCCTTTTGCAGCACGTAGCTCGCCTGCCCAGCGATCGATCGGTCTTCGGCCTCTGCCCATTCCTCCAGTTTCTTATAGGAGGAATCTGGTAGCGAGATCGTAATTCGCTTAGTCATAGAGTCAACAGCAAAGTGTTCACTCATGCATCCTACCCTCATGCTGATTTGACTGCATTTTAGATGCAGATTAACTGCGTATCTGATGCTACACTACATCTGTAGGCTGTTCAGCGCTTCTAAATGTATGAGTTGTGATGTTGGAATGAATGTACGCCAAACTGATCTCTTTGGCACACGCAGCGATCGCTTGACCAACCCATTACTTCTATCGAAGGAGTTGTTCTATGACCGTTGATGATTCGTCTAGGAGCGAAATGCCAGATCTGCAACTTCCTCTTTCAACATCCTCGGTGCCCAAAGTAGGACAGCCTGCCTTGCCTGCTCACTTTCCAAGCGACATTCCCACAACATTTGCCATTGGCGATCGTGTCCGCTGGCTTCCGCTACCTTCGGCCACTGACTGGGGCACGATCGTGGGACTGCTCTACGACTGGGCAGAGGGATATCACAGTTGGCAACCAAAATATTGTGTTTTACTCGATGCCGACAGCCCCTCGCGGGACTGGACGATCGCTGACTGGGCTTGGCAGTGGGATCTCGAAGTCTTCACGTCCACCTTGCTCGACTCCCAATCTACAAAGTCGAACCAGGAGGCGTAACATGGCTGCCCGTCGTCCCCTAGCAAGGCGCGAGATTGACCTGTACCGACTGTTTAGCAACTGCCGGTATGGAATGACACCTCAGGCGCTACGACGGAAGTATCTCGTCTCTAATCTGCAAATTGCCCGTATCGCTCGCGTTTCGGAACCGACAGTCGAGCGCTGGTTTTCCTCTGGAGCCAACCGATCGCATCCCAACGCAACGCAACTGCTGATGTTGGGACTAATGGATTTGCTGTGGGAGCACTACGAAGAGATTCCAACCGACCTGCGTGAACTGGTTTGTCCACCACCGAATGGTGCCTCCTCTTCTCAAACCGAATAGTCGCCAGTATTTCCATCAAAATGATGGGAAGTCGTTCATGAATGCGTTCTTCAATCGATCGCAAAGACTTATGCTTTGAGAGTGAATTGAAGCACCCAAACTGCACTATTGCAGCAGGGAGCTTCGATCGAATTCTCGTACAGCAGCATCTTGTGAACAACATCTCGGCGACCTTCGACATCACCAAAGAATGCCTCTGCGACTTATTGATGCAAATCAAACAGGGGAAGATTCAACTGCCTGATTTACAGCGCAGTTTCTGTTGGGAAGATCACCTGATTAAAGAACTGCTAGCAAGTGTCAGCCTGGCCTATCCCATCAACTCAATTCTGCTGTTGCAGTTGGGTAATCCAGAGGTGAAATTCCGCCCCCGCTTGGTTGAGGGCGTGCATTTAGACCAGTCCCCAGAGCCAACCAAGCTCATCCTAGACGGGCAGCAGAGACTGACGGCTCTTTACATGGCCTTAGTCTCCGGCAACCCCGTTCAGATTCGAGAAAAACGCAGCTTGAAGGTCGCCAAGCGCTGGTACTACATTGACATTAAGCAGGCGCTCAGTTCTCAAGTCGAGCGCGAAAATGCAATTATCAGTTTGCCGGAATCGCGCCTCAAACCGGGTGGATTCAATACTGCTGCTTTCGATTGCACGACACGTGAAAAAGAATTTGAGCTAGAAATGTTTCCTGTTTCAATGATGTTTCAGTATGCGCTTTGGCGGGCGGAATACTGCAAATACTGGAACTATGAGCCACAGAGATTGAAGCTAATCGATCGCTTTGAGCTAGAGGTGGTCAAACGATACGAACACTACCAGGTGCCAATCATTCAGTTGCGACCAGAATTGCCCAAAGAAGCCGTTTGTATTGTTTTCCAGAAGATCAATACGATTAGTTCAGACCTGAGCTACTTCGACCTCTTGACCGCCATGTTTGCTGGCGAAGACTTCAGCTTGCGTGACGATTGGGAGATGCGCTATCGACGACTAGCGCGCTGCAAAGTGTTAGCCCATCTTCGCAACATCGATTTTCTACAGACGGTTTCTTTGATTTCTACCTACCAGCGGCGGCAGCAGGCGATCGCGCAGCACACCGATCTAGACAAGCTGCCGGGAATTGGCTGCGGGCGCTCTGAGGTGTTGCGGCTGACGGTCGATCACTATCAAGCCGCAGTGGAATTGGCAACGCGCGGCTACGAAGAGGCCGCTCGCTTTCTGCATGGGCAGAAGATTTTGAACGCTGACGATCTCGCCTATCAAATAACTGGTAGCGCTAGTGGTAATCCTGGTAGCGATCGCCCCTGAGCGCACCAACCATGACCAAGTGCGATCGAAGCTAGAGCAGTGGTACTGGGCGGGCATCTTCTCTGAAGCCTACAGCGGCATCTATGAATCGCGAGCGGTGCGCGATGTACTGGAAGTTCCCCTTGGCTGATGGGCGGTAGCCTGCCAACCCTGCTGCTAGAAACAAGTTTCAATGGCGCTCGATTGCTCGAAGTGCGACGGCGGCATGGCGCGATCTACCGAGGCATCAGTGGCATTGCTGCGACGACATGGCGCGATCGATTTTGCCACCGGCGAACTGCTCAGCGATGTAGGAGCTTTTGGAGATTCAATTGATAGCCACCACATCTTCCCGATCGCCTACTGCCGCAGTCAGGGCATCGAGATCGAAAAGTACAACTGCTTAGTCAATCGCACCCCGCTGAGCGCTTCTACGAATCGAGTCATCGGCGGAAAAGCGCCTTCTGTCTACCTGACAAAGCTAGAAGAGCAGGGCATTTCAAGGCGGCGGCTCAACACAATTTTGCGATCGCATTTGATCGAACCAGACTTTTTGTGGCGAGACGACTTTGAAGGGTTTTTTCGGGCGCGAATGCAGGCATTGACGCAGCTTGTCAATCAGGCCATAGGAAGCAATGAAAGCGTCTCACTAGAGCTGAGAAACTGCAAGTAAATGGACTTCGAGTTTGACAAAGCCCAATGAAGCAATGGAATCAGAGGAACGCACGAGGAACAATGATACTGAAATTGACAGTGCAACAAGAAACGCTCATCCCACAATACCTGGAGAAATGGCGATCGATTGCCTTTTCCACGCAGGCAATTGATTTCGAGCAAGCGAAGGAGAGCGTTGCGGCTACGTATCAATCGATTGGGTTGGCAGTGCCCGACATTTTGTATTGCAGCAGCCCTGCCGTCCTAGTTGAGCAGTTGGAGGCACAACTGGGACATCGACTTGGCTCAAATGCCAGGGATTACGGGGTGATCTACATGGCAGATGACCTGGCGGAATCTTGGCAAGAGTGCGAGTGGAACCATGTGAGATGCGAGATTGGCTACGACTTGGGCAACGAGCTGATTGGCAAATTCCAGCCCTTGATCGACTTCCATTTGGACTCAGTTTTGGAAACCACTGTGGACGCCGCAGAAGCAGCGATTGATCGAGCGCTGCCGCCATACTTGGGGCATGGCAGCCGATGCTTGCCGTCTCGATTTCGTCATCGATGCTTTGGAGTGCGCGTGTGATGCATCATCGTGGGCGCGGTATCAATCAATGGCGATCGAGTGTGGTTGGATCTTGCCGCAGCGACAGATTGCCTGGGTATGCGATCGCCCTTGCAAGTTGTCGTTCGATAATCAAGGACGGCTGCATGCGGATGGTGAGCCTGCGATTGAGTATCGGGACGGGTTTAAGATTTATGCCTACCAAGGAGCAAAACTGCCTGAGAAGTATGGCAAACACCCAGTGAAAGAATGGCAGATTGACTGGGTGCGCAAGGAGAAAAATGCCCAAATCCAACAAGCCTTGATACGCGGGATTGGATATCACACTGTTCTAGAAACTCGCTTAGCAAGACGCCTCGACAGTTGGGAAGGCTATGCATTATTTGAAATTGCGCTCGGTGGTTCAGCGCAGTCATTGTACGTGCTAAGGATGTGTGGGGTTCCAGCGGAATTTGACATTATCAGAGAGCTACCACTGAGGGTGTAATCGGCTCAAGAAGCACTTCGATGGGCAAACAGACTTTACCCAGAAGACGCTGAGCAGTGAATTGAATTTGCTCTGCTATAGCGCTACGAGGGCGGCTTAGGACGTTATAATAGAAGCAAAGCGCAGTGAGGAACATCCATGACATGGGGAGCATGTCATCTTTGCGCTGAGTAGAAATACTCAAGAATGAGCAACTGGAAAATTCAAAGGTAATTCGTAAGAATTAGAGACCTCTACTCCTTGGAACATCCCATGACTCCAGAACAAGAACAA
>JAAUTJ010000424.1 GCA_012031475.1 Leptolyngbyaceae cyanobacterium SM1_3_5
ATCCGGCGGCGGCTTGAGCGGCGAAGACAAGCCCGACTGGGCGCAATTCGATCGGAAGCCGATTCGCGCACCACAGCGGCTCAGCTTGAAGTCTCTCAGCTTCAGGAGCAGCTTAGCCAAACGCAAGGCCAGCTTTCCACCGCACGGCAAACCCTGGCGATTAATCAGGGCATTCTCGACGACATTGCGCCCGTTGTCGAAGAAGGCGCGATCGCTCGCGTCCAGTTTTTGCGCCAGCAAACCGAAGTGCTAAACGGACAGGCCGAAGTTGATCGCCTGATTAAAGAACAAGCCCGCCTCCAGTTCGCCATTTCGCAAGCAGGCCAGCGCGTCCAAAACACCCGCGACACCACGCAAACCGATCTGCTCGGACGCATCGCCCAAAACGACAAGGACATCGCTGAAATTGACAGCCAGCTTAACCGCGCTCTGGTCGAAAACAACAAGCAGCTCGCCGAAGTGAATTCGCAACTGAGCCAAGCCCAGCTTGCCCTGCAATATCAAGAACTCCGCGCCCCGGTTGATGGCATTGCCTTTGACGTGCAGCCGAAAGGCACAGGCTTTGTGGCAAACACCAGCGAACCGATTTTGAAGATCGTGCCCAGCAATGCCCTGGTTGTTGAGGCCAACGTCACCAATCAGGACATTGGCTTTTTGCACGAAGGCATGGAGGTGGATGTGCGGATTGACTCGTTCCCGTCTAGCGAATTTGGCGATATTCGAGGGACGTTGGTGTCGATCGGGGATGATGCCTTGCCGCCCACCGAAGTTCTCCCGTTCTACCACTTCCCGGTCAAAATCGAACTGGAACGGCAAACGCTGGAAGTCAACGGGCGACAACTGCCGCTGCAATCTGGGATGTCGGTTACGGCGAATATCCGAGTTCGCGATCGCACCGTCCTCAGCATCTTCACCGATTTGTTCGACGACAAGATCAACAGCATCCGCACCGTTCGGTAAGGGATGTCGGGTGTTGGATACCACACGGGTCGCGGGTCGCGGGTCGCGTAGAGACGCGAGATCTCGCGTCCATCCCCACCGATCGCTCAATCCCCATCGATCGCCCAATAAAAAGGGGCGCATCGCCCCTCGTCGGAATTCATCAATTGCAGACGCAGTAAATTTTAGTAGCCGCGATCGCTGCCCGTTGTGCGGGTGGTCACTTCCGGCTCGCGGTAGCGGGTGGGTTCTTCCTTGCGGCCCGCCAAACCAGCCAGACCTAGCAGACCCAGCAGACCCAGCCAGCCCCAATCAAAGTTGTTCTCGGTTTCACGGACGCCATCATTCGTTTCAGTCGGCACGGCAGGATCGGTCGTGGTCGTTGTGGTGGCCGAAGCGATCGTCGCGGGCAGAACAGCCAAACCCACAGACAGAGCAGTTGCGCTCACCAATTTCGTCAATTTCGAGTTCATGATTTTAAGCTCCTTATTTGCAGTCAAATTTTGAGTCGATCGCCAGCAGTCGCTAGCGCTTTTTTGATTGACCAAACATCCTTACGCATCAAGAATAGCGATCGCGTCCCCCGATCCAAATCAATCTGTGGTAGAGGCTCGATCGATTATTCGCTCCTACTCAAGAGATAAAATTAGAAAGCGTAATGCTTAAGTAACCCATCAATTTTCACTTGCATGGCCGGACACAGTAAATGGGCAAATATCAAACGGCAAAAAGCTAGAGTCGATGCCGTCAAAGGCAAGATATTTGCCAAAATCTCGCGTGAAATCATTGTGGCGGCTCGCAGCGGGGTTCCCGACCCTGCCGGAAACTTTCAACTGAGAACGGCGATCGAAAAAGCCAGAGCAGCGGGAATTCCGAATGAAAATATCGATCGCGCCATTGCCAAGGGGTCGGGCATGGGCGGAGCGGGCGCAGAACTCGAAGCGATTCGCTATGAAGGCTATGGTCCCGGTGGAATCGCCATTTTGATTGAAGCCTTGACCGACAATCGCAACCGCACCGCTGCGGATTTGCGAGCCGCCTTCAACAAGCGCGGCGGCAACTTGGGCGAAACAGGCTGCGTCGGCTGGATGTTTGAGCAAAAAGGCGTGATTACGATCGCAGGCGAAATCGATGAAGATGCTCTGCTGGAAGCCTCGATCGAAGGCGGAGCCGAATCTTATGAACTGATTGAAGACGAAGACGAACCGGGAGCCGATGTGTTCACCAATCCCACCTATCTTGAAGCTCTACAGGACTTGCTGAAGCAGAATGGCTATCAGATTGCCGATACCGAGATCCGCTGGATTCCTGGTAATCGCGTGGAAGTGACCGATTCGGATCAGGCGCGATCGCTCCTCAAACTCATGGACGCGCTCGAAGACCTCGACGATGTGCAAAGCGTGACGGCGAATTTTGAGATGGCTGACGAACTGTTGTCGCTGAGTATGGTGTGACAATTCTGGGAAACTGGGACTAACACATGATTCATCAGGAGCGCGATGGGGCTGGCTGAACACCTGTGGCAGGCGAATCAAGATCTGGCGATCGCCTGTCTCGATCATCCGTTTGTGCGCGGCATTGGGGACGGCTCGCTGTCGCGCCAAAAATTCGCCTATTACGTCGGGCAAGATGCTTTCTTTTCTGGAGGCATTTGCGCGGGCATATTCGATCGCTGCTGCCAAAGCGCCCGACTGGGAAAGCTTCGGCGTGTTTCACGACCTTGCCAGCGGCGTTTTGCAAGAGCTTCAGCTTCACGGCAGCTATGCCGCCAATTGGAGCGTCAGCCTTGCCGATGTCAAACCGGGAGCCGCCACGCGCCACTACACCGATTTTTTGGTCGCAACCGCTTGGAGTCAGGAAGTCGGCCTGATCACGGTGGCGATGCTGCCCTGTATGCGCCTGTATGCCTACCTGGGACAAATGCTCGCGCAGCCCCGCATCCCCAGCCACCAATATGCGGACTGGATTCGCACCTACAGCGGCACCGAGTTTGCCCCGCTAGTCGCGCAGCTATCGGAACTGAGCGATCGCCACGCCACCAACACCTCACAAATCCAAGCAACTTACCGCTACGCGATGCAGTGCGAACTTGATTTCTTTCAAGCCGCCTGGATCAATAAAAATTAAGCCAAAACTAAATTTGAGGTTGAGTTTGAAACGGAGTACCAGGGGATTGGTTCTCTTGGGATTGTGGTGGAAACGGTAGGGTAGGCTTCTAAGGGTGCGCGGTCATTTTGACCGCCCTACGGCAACTTTCGTTTTTCTACTCACTGCAAACCCAGGAGAGCCGACATGAGGACTGAAATTTGCCCCATGTCGCTCCTGCTATTTATGCTTGAGCCGCAGCATACTTGCGGGCTTCCCATTCTGCTTTCGTAATTGTGCCCCTACCATTTGAGACAGCAGGCTTAGTCTCGCGTGGCATGGCAGCATTGCCGTCATCGTCATCGTCTGCTGTAACGGACAGAATTCCACAAAGGGAATAGCGACGACCGTAAGTAATGGCGATTCCAAGCTTTTGCGGTTCATCGGTCTGTGGAAGCGGATAGTTGCCGCTGATGCTCTGGCCGGACTCGTGGTAGAGCGCAGTTTTGAGGCTAGTTTGTCCATTGTTAACCTCGATTGTTTGAACAATCGTTAAGCCGTGCTTCCGCAAGGCAGGCTCGACGGCTTCCAGAACAGCGTCTAGAGTGGCGTATTTAGTTTGAAGGTAGGAATTCGTTTTGTCTTTGCGAATCGGTGCGAATTCGCTGCGAGCTTTAATCAAGGCGGAAATCAGTTCGTTCATGCTACATTCGTTTGTAGTTCATAAGTACTATTATAGCGCGATCGATTCCCCTTCAGGGTGCGCCAAACCGTCGATCGCCAGTCGAATCAACCGCCCTCAAGCCCGCCTTGGATCGGCATTTCAGAGCTTTGCGGCTCGGGACAGCGCAATCACGCCGCGAACTCGAATGCCTTGCTGCTGCAAACAACTTGCCGCCGATCGAACCGTTGCGCCCGTCGTGTAGATGTCATCCAGCAGCAACACGCCCGCCGATCGATTCCGAAACGCCGGATTGACGGCAAACGCACTTGCCAAATTTTGAGCGCGATCGATCGCCCCTAGCTTAAACTGCGCCTCGGTCGATCGAATTCGCCAAAGCGCATCTGAGACCAGCGGCAGTCGAGTCGCCTGACAGAACGATTCGGCCAGTAGGGTCGCCTGATTGTAGCCGCGCTGCTTTTGTTTGTCGGCATGAAGCGGGATAGGCACGATCGCACAGGTCGGCATCTGCACATTTTTCCGCCAAGCTTCACCGAGCCAAAAGCCGAGCGGCTGCGCGATTTGCGGCTGGGCGTTGTATTTGAGTTGCGCGATCGCCCGCTTCAGCGTTGCCTCCGTATTTGCCCCAGCGAAAATCGGCAGGTCGCCGCGCCAATCGGATGCAGGGCGATCGAAGGCACAGGCGCGGAGTTGGCGATCGCAGTCGCGGCAGAAGCATTGGGGGCTGGAGCGATCGCACAGCGGACAGGCGGGTGCAATCAGCAGCGAGGAAAGCGACTTCCAAAGTTTGAGCATGGCAAAGGTTCATCATGGCGTAGAATTGCTACCGATCGAAGATGACAGCGAACTGTACAATGTCGCTAAAATGTCAGTACACAAATCTATAGTTCCACTGCCAGCGATGCGGCTTAACATAGTGCTATAGCAACTGGTTTGACTGAAACGAATTTTGTGTTCCTGTAAACTGTGCCCCTGTACTTCGCTTCAATTGTCCTTTCACCCCACAAACTGATAACTTGAAATCGCCAATGGCTCTGATCAAACAAAATCGCGATTTACCAACCATTAATGAACGGATTCGGTTTCCGAAAATTCGAGTAATTGACAGCGACGGCGCACAGTTGGGTATCATGGTTCCGCGTGATGCGCTGCGGATGGCCGAAGAAAAAGAACTTGATTTGGTACTCGTGAGCGACAAGGCCGACCCGCCCGTCTGCCGGATCATGGACTACGGCAAATTCAAGTTTGAACAAGAAAAGAAAGCCCGCGAAGCGCGGAAAAAACAGCACACTTCTGACGTGAAAGAAGTGAAAATGCGCTAC
>JAAUTJ010000425.1 GCA_012031475.1 Leptolyngbyaceae cyanobacterium SM1_3_5
TAGAATCGCACTCCCGGCTCTTGCCGCACAAACGGATTGCAGGCAAAGCGATCGTCCAGTTGCGTATTGGGAATAATCAGCGAGGTTCATCGGTCAAAACGGCAAAGCTGCACAGCGTCGCATCGCGTGGCACTTCTTGCGCTGCAAAGCCGATGCACGACTTGAACCAGGCTCGCGATTCATCCACCAGCGAAATCAACGCGATCGGCATTCCAAACAGACGGGCAGCGAGGCGCGTGATGCGATCGAATGCGGCTTCGGGCGGCGTATCGAGAATTTTGTAGCGATGCAGCGCTGCCAATCGCTCAAGTTCGTTTGCGGGAATCGGTGGCGTTGTTTGAAGCAGTGCGTCGGACATGTTTTCACTGAAGCGGTGAATCAACCCAGTTGGAATGAGCCTAAACCAGCACCTTTCATCCAACTGGTACGCTTTCCGACGAGATCTTCTTTATTCTGCCAATTTCCCAGCCCTTACTGATGGGTAATCTCGTGAAACTCTTTCAAAACGCGCTGAAATAGCGGATGATGCGCGCTGTCATAGGGGTGCGGATGAATTGCGCTCAGCGGCTTGAGTTCGATCATCGTTGCCGCCAGAAACGCCCCTTCACAAGCAGCCAAATCTGCGATCGACAAATCTGCCTTAATGACTTCAATTCCGATTCGATCGCAAATCTCAAAAATCGTCGCCCGCGTAATGCCGGGAAAAATGCTGGACGTTAAGGCGGGCGTGACCAGTCGATCGCCTTGCAGCAAAAACAAATTCGCCGCCGTTGCTTCAGTAATTCGCCCTTCCGCATCCAAAAGAACTGCATCCTGAAAGCCTTGCTGTTCCGCCGTGCGACGGCTGAGATAGCTGTTGATGTAGGTTCCACACAGTTTTAGATTAATCGGAACCGCCTCCCCAGAAATCCGCTGATAGGGCGAGATGTGACAGGCGATCGACTGGATACGGTCGCGATCGATTTCCACTGCCAAAATGCTCACTTCCACAGGCATTTCGTCTCGGAAATTCAGGTGCGGCACTCCGCGATAGGCGATCGGACGCAAATAGTAAGTCCGCGCAGGTGAAGCGGCGAGTAAGGCGTGAATTCCACTCGTCAGATCCTCAGTTGTCCAGGAAAAACCGAGGCCGATTTGCTGAGCGCTATGACGGAAGCGATCGAGATGCGCCGCCAGTCGATGAACGTAGTAGTGATCCAGGTTGCGATAGGCCATGATGCCATCAAACACGCCGATGCCGAGGTGTAGTGAATGGCTGGCGATCGAGGGGTCGGCTTGTTCGCGGGGAACGAGGTCGCCATTGTGCCAAACCAGCGGTTGCAAACGGCCAAGCATGATGTAGAAAAAACAGATGAATGGTTCGATCGCAGTATAGAACTCGTTCAAGACCTTAGCGATCCCCAAAAAACCAATCGATCGCCCCGCAATTTCCTATGACGAATCACCCATCGATCGACTAAGCTATCTGACAGTCCTTTTGTTTATTCACCTGAAACATCGTGTCAAAGCGTTTTGCGGTTCCGCTTTTGCTGCTGATCATGTGTGGCACAGCCACCCCCGTCTCTGCCCAAGCACTGGTTCCGCACGTGCTGCAACTGGATAGCGATCGCCTCGAAGAGCAAGGACTCAACCTTGCCCAAGAAGCCGCCCAGCTTGCCCAATTTCAGCGAATCGATCTCGCTTTGCCTCGCGCCCAGCTTGCCACCCAGCTTGCTCCCAACAATCCCGACGTTTGGGCACTGTTGGGCAATCTTTACCTGGAAATTGACGAAGTGAATCGGGCGATCGTCGTTCTCCAAGAAGCCAACTCAATCCAGCGCAACAGTCCGGCGATTTTGTATTCGCTCGGTTCCGCCTACCTGCAAAAAGAAGACTACCTCGAAGCCGCCCGCTACCTCGAAGCTGGCCTGCGCGAGACGGGCGACATTCCCGGCGCACTGTTCGACCTGGGCAACGCCTACTACAAGCTGAATCGCTATGAAGATGCGATCGAACAGTTCGAGCAGGCTGCCAAACTCGATGAAACCTTTTGGCCTGCCGTCAACAACATCGGACTGGTGCTGTATGAGCAGGGCGATGTCGAAGGCGCGATCGAAAAATGGCAAGCCGCGATCGCGATCGACGCTCAACAGGCCGAACCGCTGCTCGCCCTTGCCGTTGCCTACTACGGACTGGGTGACGAAGAACAAGCCTTGCAGCTTGGTGAAACCGCGCTAACGCTCGATATCGAGTATGCCGAAGAAGAACACCAGCGGCAGAACCTGTGGGGCGATCGCCTCGTCAGCGACACCAAACTGTTCCTCGAAACGCCGCAGATGCAGGCGACGATCGCCCGTCTGACTGGCGGAAACACATCAGCCAACTCCACCGAAGCGCCGTCGCAGTAGTCGCTGCCAAATGTTCATTTCGGAGTCGATCGACGGCTGGCAGCGCGATCGTGAACTGCGAGAAAGCTAATTGTGATTGGGAAGCGGCGATTCCAAGTCTGGATGCACCGCAGCGGACGATCCTGGCAGACGCTAGAGTGTGTCTTAAAACCTTCTCGTGGTTCGATTTCTCCACTGAGATCCCCCTTAAAAAGGGAGACTTTGAGGATGACTCCTTCTCTTTGTTATGGGGTTGGGGAAGAGCAAGCGGCTTTAAAACATGGTTCGGCTTCAGCCCTTCCTGATGAATGGCACTAGGTGCATCATGTAGTCTCGTTTTCCAATGGGTACACCAGCCATGCGAAGAATGTCATAGGCTGTGACCAAATGAAAATAAAAGTTTGGAATTAGAAATTCATTCACATAGGCACTACCAGATAGATCGATATAGAGGCTCTGACCCAAATCAATGCGCGCCATCTCAGTTAGCTTTGTATCGTCAACATTAATGCTCAAAAGAAGTTCGTTGGTGTTTGCAATCTGTTCGTATGCCTGTGTGAGAGAGGTGACATCGGGATCTAAATTGTCCGCAGGTTTACCATCGCACCAGAGCGCAAAGTTGCGGGGTTGATTACAGGTGAAAGCAATCTGTGTGCCGAAGGGAAACATATCAGCCGCAATGCGCTTTTGAAGAAACGACTCGTCACCACCAAAATGAGTTTGAGCCGATTTCAAGAGATGCTCAAGCGTTGCTAAGCGGCTTTGAAAGAGGCTTTTGATTAAATCGATATTCTGGTTTTGCATTTTGTGATTCCTCAAAACCTACTGTGTGAATCTTAGAATAGATCGAATTCTAAGAAGACGTTTTGGAAGTTTTTCAGGGTGTGGTTTACTACCTTGGCTACCGAGAAAATGATGTGAGAGAATCAGGGTTCTAGGGTTGGCGATCGCACTTCTGAGTTGTATTTGAGACCCAAGCCTGCCCTTTAAGAACGCCCTCTAAAACCTTCTCGTCAGGCGGCGACTTCCTGTGTGATGGAAGTCACGGCGATCGCTCTCCTAGTGTTTCTGAGTCAACCTTAACATTTGCATCAAACGAATAATCTCTGTGCAGACCCAGCCCAGATGAAGCCAACTAACGTTTCCCCTCAGCGGCGGCAAATAACCGACAGTTTGCAATCGTCTTCTGCAAAGGGGTTGTTATACGCCGATTTTACCTACGCATCTCGTTACTGGACTTGAATTACATCAAAACTATCTCGATCGCCAATTCGATAGAACAAGAAATCAGAATCAAGCGTGAGAATTTGTCGATATCCTGTCTTTTCTGCCGCTAAAACCAGGGTTGCGTCGGCCAAGTCCATTGGTCTATCCCGGTATTGCTCCATCAGCATCAACAAACGGCTGTAGTCAACCTCCTCGACTTCGTAAACTGTTAGCAGTTTGCTCAGCAAAAGTTGCCCTAACTGTTTTTGCATTTGCCAGCCGCCACGATGGAGGGCAAGATACATTGCTTCTGTCAGACATGACCAAGTTGTGATGAGGGGAGATGCCAGTTGCAGGATTACATTTTGATAGGCTTTGTGTTTGGGTTGAGTTCGGTCAACTAGGCAAAGCAAAACTCCGGCATCACACAAAATCATAGCTCCAAGCCTTGTTGCTGATACTTGGTGAGCAGGAGTTGTGAATAGTTACTGTTTGGCTCATTGGAAAGGACTGTTAGGCGATCGCTCTCTTCAAACCACTGCGCCCAAGCCTCAGCAACAGAGCCTTCGGTGTCATTAACGATTTCAGGCTGATGCGTTAGCTGATCAATAAAGTCGCTGACTTGTTTTAACAGTGGCTCTGATAGTTGCTGTAATTTAGCGATCGTCGTTTCGCGAATTGTCATAAGAACAGTTCCCTCCAAAAACTTTGCTGCTTTGATGATGACTCATCGTTAGCATTCCGACTAACTTAACTAGCTTGAGCCTAAAACCTTCTTCTCGTCAGGCAGCGACTTCTTGGGTGATAGAAGTTACGGCGATCGCTCTCCTATTGTTTCTGCGTCAACTTTAACATTTGCATCCGACAGACAATCTCTGTACAGACCCAACCTAGGATGAAGCGATCTAACGTTTCCAATCACCCGCCGCAGACAATCTTGAACTTTAACCAATAACCTCTCAGCGGTCGGTATGCATTGAGGTTGTTATGCCGCGTCTCCTACCAATGTGACTACGATCTCCCGATGCTGCACGTTATGGAATGAATATTCGCCTTGCACCTCGGTAAGTATCAACATCAAGCACAATTTCAACTAGACTCTCAACACACCGCCCTCGATATTCGGAGTCGCTTAGTAGGCGATCAGCATTGCTGATTGTAATCACGGGCAACGATACTGAGGTGTTTTCTTCACGCATGACTTGTTCCAACGAATCCTTTCCCTTCATGCTGCGGTTAGCTGTTAGCAGAATCATCTGATTTTCCTGAGCTAACCGCCAAACAACCCTATCATCACTGTTGATTGACAACTCCATTTCTGAAAACGTGACAAACCGGATCGGAACAACATCAAGCCAACCTTGACTAGCAATCGCACCAAATAAAACTAGGGCATGACCCTGCTTGACTGACAAAACTAGGAAGCTGGAAGGT
>JAAUTJ010000426.1 GCA_012031475.1 Leptolyngbyaceae cyanobacterium SM1_3_5
AGCTACTCTTTCCCTTAATTTTGCCCTTTTTCTAAGGACTTTTAGGCATGAATTCAGATTGCCTGATTTCAAAATTTCACGCACCTTCAAAATTCACCCACGATCGCGGGTTCGCAGCGTTCACACAGCAACGGATGGAATTGAGATTTGCCAACGTGAGTAGAGTAATTCCAGCAGCGATCGCTACTTCTCACCTGCCGCATCCATGATACCAATGCCAAAGGCTTCGGTTTGAGCGGTGTATTTCAACTCGGTTAGTGGCTCACGAGTGGTCAACAACTCGACTTGAGAAGTCAGGAACAAATAGCGCAATTCGTCTACACCATTGCCGCTCAAACTGTCAGCAGGATTCAAACTTTGCAACGTCGATCGCAGTGAGTCCGAAGTGACAAACAGGTGTAGTTTTGCACCCAGAGAAGAGCCGATTGCTTTGTCGGTGCGAGCCACTTCCAACACTTTGTTAACGGCTTCCCGAATGTCCCGCAGCGATCGCCATTTTTCTGACAATTCGGGTGTTTGCCATTGGTTTTCCAGCCTTACCCAACCTGATTGAAATACAGATTTGTGGTTTGTCGGGTAAGGCAAAAATTGCCAAATATCTTCTGCCAAGTGAGACAGAACCGGGGCAATCGCTTTGGTCAAATTTTCCAACGCGATCGCCAGAACTGTTTGACAACTGCGGCGACGCGGCGAATTCACGGCACTGATGTACAGCCGATCTTTGGCAATATCGAGATAGAAATTGGACAGATCAACCACACAGAAATTCTGCATAGTTTGGAAGAAGCGGAAGAATTGAAACGTTTCAAACGCATCCGTGATTTCGGTAAAGACTTCCGTAATTCGATGCAGCATATAGCGATCGAGTTCGGGCAATTGCTCATAGGCAATGGCGTGATTCGCTGGATCAAAATCATGCAAATTACCCAGCAAAAAGCGAGCCGTGTTGCGAATTTTGCCGCGCACGTCGTTGATTTGCTTGAGGATGTTTGGTCCTAAGGGAACATCTTTCGAGTAATCGACGGACGAAACCCACAAGCGCAAAACATCCGAACCGAAGGGCAAAATGTTGATATTTTTGCCCTTCAATTTCATGTTGCCGCCATTAATAATCAGCAGCGGATCGATGCCGTTGCCCAGCGATTTGCTCATTTTGTTACCGTCTTCATCCAACGTGAAGCCGTGCGTCAAAACGGATTTGTAGGGCGCTTGGTTGTTAACAGCAACGCTGGTGAGCAGACTCGACTGGAACCAGCCGCGATGCTGGTCAGAGCCTTCCAGGTAGAGATCAACGGGATAGCGCAGATTCGATCGCTGCTCGGCCACTGCTGCCCAGGACGAGCCAGAATCGAACCAAACATCCATCGTGTCGAAGCCTTTACGGTAGTTGCGTCCATGATATTTTTCCGGCAGCAATTCTTCGACCGACAATTCCCACCACGCATCTGATCCTCGTTCGGCAAAAATGCTTTGAATATGGGCGATCGTCTCCTGATTCATCAGCGGCTCATTCGTTTCTTCGTCATAGAAAACCGGGATGGGAACGCCCCAGCTTCGTTGACGAGAAATGCACCAGTCCGATCGCTCAGACACCATTGCCGTAATCCGATTTTCCCCTTGTGCAGGAATCCATTCGACTGAAGAAATCGCCTGCATTGCTTGATCGCGGAAGCCATCAACCGAGGCAAACCACTGTTCGGTAGCGCGATAGATGACGGGCTTTTTGGTACGCCAGTCGTAGGGGTATTTGTGCTGATAAGGTTCTTCTTTGAGCAGCGATCGCGCTTCTTTCAAGGCATCAATAATCGCCTGATTCCCCGCACTGACTTTGTTGTTATCAACAACTTTTAATCCAGCAAACTTTCCGGCTTCTTCGGTGAATTTGCCGTCATCATCAACGGGCGACAAAATCGGCAGATTATAGCGCTGACCGACAATAAAGTCGTCCTGACCGTGACCGGGAGCGGTGTGAACTAACCCCGTACCGGATTCGGTGGTGATGTAGTCGCCGCCGATCACAATTTCGCTTTGGCGATCGAACAACGGATGCTGATAGGTCGAATGCTCCAGCGCTTTTCCGGCGACCGTTTCGCGAATGGTGAGCGGTGTTTCAAATAAGGTGGAGAGGCGATCGACCAGATCCGTTGCCACAATCAAATATTTGAATGGCAACCCGTCCGCTTCAACCACTGAATATTTCAGGTCAGGATTAACCGCAACCGCCAAGTTTGCCGGAATCGTCCAGGGCGTTGTCGTCCAGATTGCCACGCCTAAATCAGACAGATACGGCTCTAAAGTCGCCTCCGAAACGCTGAGCATTTTGAAGGCGGCATAGATACTGGGGGAAGTGTGCCCTTCGGGATATTCGAGTTCCGCTTCTGCCAGGGCGGTACGCGAAGACGGACTCCAATAGACGGGCTTCAGTCCGCGATAGATGTAGCCCTTCAGCACCATCTGACCGAACACGCCAATCTGAGCCGCTTCGTATTCGGGCAGCATTGTCAGATACGGATGTTCCCAATCGCCCCAAATGCCCAATCGCTTGAAGCTGACGGCTTGCTGTTCGACTTGATCTTGTGCCCAATCTCTGGCGCGGTGGCGCAGTTCGATCGCCGTCAATTTCTGGCGTTCGTCCTGCTTCATCGCCTGCAAAACTTTCAGTTCGATCGGCAGGCCGTGACAGTCCCAACCGGGAACATAGCGGACTTTTCGCCCCTTCAAAGCTTGATATTTGTTGATAATATCTTTCAGCACCTTGTTCAAGGTATGCCCCATGTGAATCTCGCCGTTCGCATAGGGAGGGCCATCGTGCAGAATGTAAATTTCGCCCGGATTATTGTCGGAAAGCTGCTCGTAAATGCGATTTTCTGCCCAAAATGCTTGAATTTCCGGTTCGCGCTGGGTGGCATTTGCCCGCATATCGAACTGAGTTTGAGGCAGATTTACGGTATTTTTGTAGCTTCCTGGTTCTGTCACGATCGCCCGCTGAAGTTGAAGGATTATGTCGAACCATTATAGTTTCTCGGCGCGGTTCGCTTATGTCAAAATTTCCCCACCTGTATAGATGTGAGCGATCGCTTTGCGCTCCCGGAACGGTATCGCCGCTGTTGTCGTTTGCAGGGCGATGGGCTAAGAGGCGATCGCTCTGCAAAGCGCATTCTGCTGGTTCAAAGCAGGGTCGCCTTCACCTTCAGCGGGAGGAATTGAGTCCGGGCAAGACGATTTTGTGCTGACTAAATCGATCGCTCTGGCAGCACGAACAAGAACGCCTCAAGCTGATTGATCAGATTCTTGATCGTTTGAAACGCAAAATCCGGCGTGGTAGATTCGAGCGTCACAGGATGGACGGGGCGCACCTTAAGGAAGCGATCGACCAAGACCTTGAACGGCTGTGGCGATTCCCACAGCGGCAGCAGACAAGCCGCATTTGTATTTTCAATGAACACCTGCCCCCAGGCTGGAAACATTGACAAGGCGATTGATCTTGAACTGGGTGAACTCCTCGATCGCCTGGATGAGCGATTCGCGCATGGGTTCAGTCCGCATTTGCGGGTGCAGGCGAATCGTGGCGTTTTGCCAGTCATCATCCGACCAAGTCATCAATCGGCGTCGTCTCCACATTGTCGGGATGCGTACACCAGAAATCCAGCAGGCGATGCACGGGGATGCAGCAGTTCATATGACACGCAGCCGTTCTTCAGGTGACGCACCTAGCAGGCTCAGGCCGATATAAGCAGGGAGATCCTCTGCATCTTTGAATAGATCGTTGACTTCCCACTGCCGCCAGTTGACCATACTGACAAACTCCAGATCCGTTTCGCGCAGCATTGCAACATCTCGGCAATGGTAAATCCTTGTCACCCAGCAGCAGATGATTCATTAAAATCGTTTCTTCTCTGTTTGGCGCTTCATATTGAGGCCGCCAGTTTTGCGCCTTGAGTGAAACATTATCCTTGAGCGCCTTCATCGTTTCGATCACGATGCCCACTTCTTCCTCACCGGGATTTTTCTCAGTCAGTCCCAGCATTTGAAACAGCGCTTGACTGCGATGATAGCCTTGCCGCTGATAGGCACTGTGGAGATTGGTTCTCAGCAATCCCTGCGGCTTCAGCACCGACTTCATTACGTGCAGCCCCGCGCTGGGATTGGGCAGGATATACAGCAGTTCATCGCAGTTGATATAGTCAAACGTCATGCCCAGTTGCGGAATGTCATCCACCGACATCGCGTGAAACTCGGCATTCTCAAAGCCGTGATGCGCCAAACGCTGTTTCGCCAGATCGATCGACAGCGGCGACAAATCAATTCCGACAATTTTCGCACCCGGATTCGCCTCGGCAAGCTGCAACGACTTGTAGCCGCTACCGCAGCCCACATCCAGAATCAGCTTATCTTGCGTATCTACCACGCGCTGATAGCGCAGATAGTAAGGCGTCACCATGTTGTGAATGAACAACTGGTTGTAGTCCGCCTTGGGCGAATTTTCCAGCGGAATGCGCGGATAGGGAGAGCGATCGTACTGCTCGCGGATGCGATCGAGGTCGATTTGGGGCGCTTGACTAGATTCCATAGCTTGTCTGTTCGTAGGAAATCGATCGAGTTGAAATGAGCTTGCTTTTTAGTATGCCCAGATGCCCCAGAGAAGTCACAAGCAGGCAAATTTGCCGGGGAGTGGCAAGGGGAGTTTTACGGAGGCGATGCGATCGAGACGCGAGATCTCGCGTCTGTACGGAGGGATGGGTTGGGAAGTGTCAGAATAAGTTGCTGGGTGGCTGTAAATTTTGGATTGCCCCCTAAATCCCCCATTTATAGGGGACTTTCGATCCGGTTGCCATTGTTTTGATTGTTCTGCTGTTGTGCCACCCTCCGAACCCCAGAAAACCTTGATACCCATGCAATGCGAAGCGCTTTAACGCATCCCACCGATCAGCCCTTGCGTGGGGGTGCAGGGGGAAGGCACTCCCCCCTGCTGGGGTTGGAGGTTTGGAGGAGGGGTGAAAC
>JAAUTJ010000427.1 GCA_012031475.1 Leptolyngbyaceae cyanobacterium SM1_3_5
TTAAAACGGACTCCAGCCTCACGAAGGTGTAGCGTTTAACCGATTTCAATCGGTTTGAGCTTTAAGACAGGAAATTGATTTCCTGGCATCCGAGACGTAGTACAAAATCTCCGCTAAACTAAAGGCCACACACCATTCGGTTTGCTGATGGCTCGTTTTCTGCATGTTGCTGATGTCCACCTGGGCTACGATCGCTACGACAACAAAACGCGATCGCTCGATTTCTTTTACGCCTTCAAAGAAGCACTGGAAAAATATGCGATCGGCGCTCAGGTCGATTTTGTCGTCGTCGCGGGCGATCTGTTTGAGCATCGCAACATTCAGCCTGCGATTTTGAATCAGGCCGAAGTTTGCCTGCGGATGCTGCACGATGAGGGCATTCCCGTGTTTGCGATCGAAGGCAATCACGACAATCGACCATTCGGTACGAAAACAAGCTGGCTCAGCTATCTGGCGGCTCGCGATCTGATCGTCCTGCTGGAACCCGACTTCGACAGCGGCGCGGCCAGCTATCAAGCCTGGAGCAGCGAAAATCTGCACGGGGGCTACGTCGATTTGCCCTGCGGCGTTCGCATCATCGGCTCAAACTGGTATGGCGTCTCGGCTCCCAAAGCGATCGAGCAGCTAGCCGACGCGATCCAGCAGTTGCCGCCCGCTCCGCCACACACCGTCCTGATGCTGCATCAAGGCATGGAAGGCCAAATTTCGCGCTATTCGGGAGCCTTGCACTACAGCGAAGTGCTGCCTTTGCGATCGGCAGGCGTGAGCTACCTTGCCCTGGGACACATTCACAAGAACTACGAAATTGAAAACTGGATTTTCAATCCGGGATCGATTGAAGCCAACAGCGTTGAAGAAAGCCGCTACGCTCGCGGCGTCTACCTCGTTGAAATAGACGAAAACGGCGTGCGGGCACATCTGAAGCGCGACTATCGGCAGCGATCGATCGTCCAACTCCGCCTGATGATGCGCGGGAACGAAACCATCGAACAGGTGGAAGCCCAATCGATCGCCTGTGTGCAAAACGCGATTGAGGCGGGCGACCTCGACCCGGACAAATCCCCGATCGTGGAACTGCGAATTGAAGGACAAGTAGGATTCGATCGCCTCGACTTGGACACGCGCCGCCTCCAGCAAAAACTTCAGCAGCAAAGCAACGCCCTTGTTTTTCTGCTCAAATACGAAGTCGATGCGCTCGCCTACAATTCGCCTTTGGCTGAAGACGCGACTCGCCTGCAAATTGAGCAGGAAATCTTCACTGATTTAGTCACTGCGAACAGCACTTACAAAAAGCGATCGACTGACATCGTGAAAGGCTTAATGCAGATCAAAGATTTGCAGCAGGACGGACGGGCGATCGAAGACCTCTATCAGTTCGCGCAACAACTGCTAGAAGTTCGCTCTTAATCGACTCAAACAGCAAAGCAAATTGTGCTTAAGCTCTAGAGTCGTCGCTCTTGATAATATTGCAAACCAACACAATTGCTTGTTCATTTCTTCGATCGATTCTCAAAACCTGACTGCGCGATCGGACAAGGCTGTCCTTGGGCATCAAATACAAAGCAGGGCGGCGCATTGGCGGGACGTTGATAAGCAGCTAATCCGCCGAGGCTGCTGTTAGAAACGATCGCGCTGTTTGGCAGTGGAGCGCCGTTTCTGGCATTGCTGCCGCAAATTACAGCGAGATTTAATACTCTGCCGTCTGTAGCCTGCATAAAGCAAATCAAATCGCCATCATCAAAGTTTAATTCAGCTTCAGTCGAAGCAATGGGAGTGGCGATCGCAGGCAGATTCATCACAGTCGCGATCGACAAGAGAGCCAGCAGTTTTAACATAGTAGACACCAATCTTTACCAGCAGAAATGAAGAGGGGAATTGCTACAGTTCGATCGCAAACAACGCCTTGGTGGAAATGCCGCAGCCAATGAGCAAAATGACGGTGGCACTAATAGCAGGAATGATTTTGAACCATTTAATTTGAGCGAAATTAATTTGAGTGGGAACGCGCCGAAAGGCTCGTTTCGCATAAACCATCAGCAATCCCAAACTGGTTAAAACCCCAGCCAATCCAAAACTAAATGCCAGCACCAAAATTAAACCGAAACTGACATTTCCCAGCGCGATCGTACTTAGCAACAAAACCAGCGCCGCCGGACAGGGAACCAAGCCGCCAGAAATGCCCAACGCTAACAAATTGCGCCAGGTGACAGGCGAGCCATCTGCCTCGATCGGCAAGTGGGAATGATGATGCTCGTGATGGCTGTGAGAATGCGAATGATGCTCGTGATGGTGATGCTCGTGATGGTGTGAATGCGAATGGCTGTGTGAATGCGAATGATTGTGGGAGGGTTTCGAGAGGCGATACCGTTCCGGGAGCGCTATGCGATCGCGCAGCAGGTTGAATCCGATCGCCGCCACCATCACGCCCGAAAGCAGGCTCAGCCAGGGATAAAGCTGTTCGGGCAGAATGTAGGCGGTGGCAAACTGCGCGATCAGTCCGAGGGCAAAGACGCCGATCGTATGCGTGATTGTGGTTGTGAGGGCGAGGAAAACGGCGTGTTTGGGCGTGGCGCGTTCGCCCACCAGGTAGGCACCGACGATCGTTTTGCCGTGTCCAGGAGACATCGAGTGAACGGCTCCCCACAAGAACGCCGTCGCGATCGCCAGCAATCCGCCCGTTGCGCCACCCAAACCTGAAGTCAGCGCTAAATTCTGCTGTTTTGGCGTGAAAACAAAGGTTTTTAGCTGTCCATTTGCAAATGGTGGCGAGACAACTGGCGGTTGAAACGTTGGGCAGAAACAGATTGTAGTGAATCTTGAGTGCCTGAATCGGCTGATCCCAGGTGTAGTTGAGCAACAGCGTACTGTGCGTGTTGGGCGCGGCCTGCATGGTGGGCGGCAGTTGGTCAGGGGCGATCGCCTCCACCGTCAGCACGGCGGGCTGGTTGTTGCTGTGGGTGACGCGAATGTGTTCGTTCAAAAAATTTTGCAGTTCAACCGCATGATCGCGGATTTCAGTCGGAGAGAATTGGCCGCTGCGATCGTCGTCCCCAAACGCAATCAGTCCGGTCGGAAGGGTGAGCGTCATCTGCATCGTCGTTTCCTCGACGACAATTTCCGCCGCCGCCATGTCTGCCCAGTGTGCCTGACTCGGAGCGGCGATCGACCCGATCAGCAGGGCGATTAGCAGCGATAAGCAAAGCTTGACGAGAAATTTCATAGGTGTCGGGTGCCGGGGGTTGGGTGTCGGGTGTCGGGTGTCGGGTGTCGGCGAAGGGTGTAGAGACGCGAGATCTCGCGTCTGTGCGGCGTAGGTGCTGTACGGGGTCAGGAGCCGAGGCCAATGCCCAGCCCGATCGATTGGCGAGCCGCAGCGTCGAAATGGGGATCGATCTGGCGGGATTGCTCGAAGTAGCGATCGGCTTGGGCAGAATTGCCGAGTGCCTGCTCGATCGATCCGGCGCGATCGAAGAGGGCAGCACTTTGGACACCCTGAGCGATCGCGGCTTGGATGGCACTTTGGGCGTCTTTCCAGCGGCCAGCGCGACTGAGTGCCCAGGCGTAGGTGTCGAGCGTGTCGGCAGTGCGGCGAGTTTGCAGTTCCGTCTCTAGCAGGGAAATGGCTTCAGAGAGGTCGCCATCGCGTCCGCGCTCCAGCAGCAGCCGCGCCAGATCGCGACGGTGCCCGAACGATCCGGCATTTGCCTCAAGGAAGCTTTGCCGCAGCAGGTTTTCCGCCGCGCTCCAGGCTTGTTCTGCCCCGGCTCGATCGCCCTGCCGCAGCTTAATTTGGGCACGACCGCGCCAAAATCAGCGGATCAAACACGGTCGCGTTGCCCTGAGCAGACTGGGTGATTTCGGCATAGAGGCGATCGGCTTGGCGGTAATGTCCCCGTCGCAGTTCGATCTGGGCGAGGTTCAGCTTGGCCTGCGGTGAATTTGGGAGAATGCGGAGAGCTTCGCGGTAGAGAGCATCGGCACGATCGAGGTCGCCGCGCTCAGCGTAGTAGCGTCCCAGCAGAGTGCGGACTTGAGCAGAACTACTGAGTTCTCCGGGTTCCTCAACCGCGATCGCCTGCTGAAAACTTTGCAGCGCGGCATCGTCCTCGCCCTGCGCCAGTTGCACGATCGCCTGAAGCGTAAAGGCATTTGTACCCAACGTGGCATCCACAAGCCGATCGGCGGCAACGTTGGCCTGAAGCAGCTTTCCGGTGGCGAGATAGGCCGTTGTTTGCAGGGCGATCGCGTCGGCTTCTGGCAGTTGGGCGGCAAGCTGGAGCGATCGGGCAAAATCATGTTGGGCTTCCGCGACTCGCGCCAAAGCGATTTGGGCTTCAACGTTGTCGTAGGGCAGTTTCGTCAGTGATGCTTGAGCCGTGCGATCGGCCAGCAGATACCAGTTTCCGGCTCCGGTCATTCGCGCCATTTTCAGATAGGCCGTTGCCAAAGCCGCCTGATCGATCGCGCTTTGCGAATTCCGAAGCCGCTGCTGGTAGGTGGCGATTTCCTGCTCAATGCGGGCGATCGGGCTGAGTTGCGACAGCGTTTCAGAGTAGGGATAGCGATATTGCGGATCGACCGGGGCAGCGGGCAGCAATCCGTTCGTTTGCGTGGCAAGCAAAACGGCAGTGGCGATCGGGACGCCCACCAAAAACCACCCGCCCCGATTGACCTTGAGCCGAACCTGGCTCACACCGAGATCAGCAGATTTCATGCAGTTTTCTCCAAAAAACTCAATTCGATGCGCCAGTTGCGATCGCTTGTCTTGGCGACTGCGCGCAGCGCGGTTGCGGTCGGATCAGCCCCCCAAATCCCCCACGAGTGGGGGACTTTGAGGATGGTTGGCGGGTGCGAGTGCTTCGCAGACCTTTCGCGCCTGCGGGGACAATCGTTTCGCTGCCAAGTGGTCTAGCGGATCAAGGGGCTAGCCTCAAAGTCCCCCAGCATTGGGGGAGTTTAGGGGGATGTTTTGATCGCAACCGCTT
>JAAUTJ010000428.1 GCA_012031475.1 Leptolyngbyaceae cyanobacterium SM1_3_5
CTATCTCCCTCCAGAAATTCTGGCTGGTATCAAATGCCGGAATTTTACGAAGTTGTGAAGCATCGCGAAACAGGGCAGCTACTCGCTATGGTTCGAGATAAAGCAACAGGAAAATTCATTCGTGTCGCCCGCATAGTGATTAGTGAAGGCGTAAATCTGAATCCGCTGATCGGTTGTGCAAACATGGCGATCAGCGTTGCTACCAGCGCAGCAGAAATGATTCAAACTCATCGAGGATTTCAGAAGACATATCGGCTTCTCGATGCAATTCAAAGCTAGTCTTGGAGTTTTGCAGACAACAACTGCGGTGATTGGCGTTGGAACCTTCACTGGAGTTGCATTGTCAGCCGTGAATCTGCATCAAACCTTGAAGCTAAGGGAAGATGTTCGGCAATTGCGGTTGGAAGTTCAGAACGGATTCATCGACTTGAAACAAGCTCTGTCCAACCAAAGCGCGGAAGTTTTGAAACGAATTGATCAAGTTGCTGATGATACTGAATTTCGTTTGCACCGCACCCTTCTAGCGGAAGCTTACGGGATCTACATGGAAGCACTTCGATTGCTCAAAGACGCGCTTCAAGTATCAGATTTGAATTTGAGAACTGCCAAAATCAACAATGCAGAGCAAATGCTTCGCAACGCTTTAGCCGCCTACAATAACCCTCAACTTCTTTCGCACACCAACGCGCCAGGAGTGCTGCGAAGAAAAGAATGTGCTTGGGCGATCGATCAAACCATTACTTTCACCTATCAACTGTTGGGTGAATACGATGTTGTGGTGCATCGGTTGAATGAACTACAAGCTAGAATTCGCGATGATGCAGCTTCTTTAACTGCAAACTGCCAGTCAGAAGAGGAGTTGCAGTTTCTATTTCCAGAATTGACGCGAATTTGCCGTCATGATCTTTTGGCGATCGAATCTTGGCAGCATCATGTCGATTGGATGCGATCGCTCCCTCCGAAGGAGCAAAAATGCTATCTCATTCGGATGCCGCTTTAATGGAAGAACCAGATAGTTCGGAAGATGATAATTCAGCAATTCCACCAGAAATGTTGCTCTACAGCGAACTCAAGCAGAAAAGCCATTTTGAATCTCTGCGGGATCAGCTAAAGTTCAGCATCAAACCAGAACTGCGCCATGCTCCAGAATCTTACATTGCTGAGCAAGCTTCAAAGCTCAACCCGGCTCTTGTGCCTTCCAACTGGCAAGATTTATCTGATCAAACTGTTGCTAATCTTTACTGGTACTTCAAGCAAATTAGCCAGCATTGACCTGATAAACTCAAGCGCAGTGCTGGCGATCGCCTACTGCTGATCTGGCGCTGAAATCGACTGGCGATCGGGCAGTTCCAGTTCGACGAGTTCTTTTTGCGTTTCTTTCAGGTCGATCGGAATGGCGATCGGCTTGGGTTTCTCCAGCCAGCAGCTTGCGACCGGAAGCGTCTGCTCCAGATCGTCCAGCGGGCGGGGAATTACCATCACCGAATGAAATTCGCCAATCCGTTCGGCTTCGTGCATTCCCGCTTCGACGGCAACCGCCACATCCGAAACGCGCCCCCGCACGATCGCCGTACACAAACCGTCTCCGACCATTTCATACGCGGCAAGCTGGACGTCTCCAGCTTTCAGCATCGCGTCTGCCGCGCCGACCATCGCCGGAAAGCCGCGAGTTTCCAGCAGACCGATCGCCTGATTGCTGAGTTTGCTGTAGCCGCGCTGTTCCGAAAGGCTTGAGAGGCGAAACCCGATCGGCAAAACCACTTCCAGGTTCGGCAGCGGACGCGAAATGATGGTTTTCGCAATCAGTTGGCCGAACTGCTCAGCCGTTTCTGCACCGACTTCGACCGCAATTCGCACATCTGAGATGTTGCCGCGCACAACTGCCGTACAGTAGCCGCTGCCAATTTTTTCGTAGCCCACCAGCGTCACGCCCGACGACTTCAGCATCATGTCTGCCGTGCGACGATCGCCGGAAAGCTGCGCGTCGAAACCAGCCCCAGCGCCAGATTGCTAAAATCTTGCCGAGACGGCGCTAGCCTTCCCTCATTTGCCCGCATCTAAACCTCCATCAGCAACCACAGCTTAAGTCGAATCGGAATCTTCCGAGTTGGGCGGCGAACCATTCAGCATTTCGCGGTAGGGAAACAAAGCCCCCATCAAACGATTTAAGCCTGCTTTACCGTAGATCGCACTTCCGCCCAGCGGTGGATTTTGCAAGATCGGATCGGTGACGGTTGGCGGCATGATTGCCACCTCTGCCGCCGATTCAGTTGGCTCTGGCGCGATCGCAGGCGGTTCGATCGCTGGAATCACAGGCTGCGAAAAGCCACCCTGCGGCAAGTTCTGCCCTTCCATCTCACCGATTAGCGAATCGGCTGCAACGATCTGATCCGGTGCAATTTCAACGTTCCAAAGCGTTGATCTTGCGCCAATGCAGGCGTTTATGCCGACATTCCCACCAATCACTAGCACCCCAGCACCGAGCGTTGCGCCCGACGCTATCTCTAGCATACCTTGGTGGGCATGAACGACACTGCCCATTCCGATACAGACATCGGCAGCAATCACCAGACGGCTACCCGGATCGGCTTGCAGCAAAACGCCAGGGGCGATCGTGGCAGTGGGCGCGATCGAAACATCGCCGCTGACGCAGAAATGTTCGTTACAAATCGGATGTAGCGGCAGTTGCATGGCTGCTCCTCAACCCGCCGCAGCAGATTGATTACGGCCTCTGAACAATCGCTTCTCCCACTCGCCGTTTTGACTGCGTATCAATGCCAAAAATTCGCACATATTCTCGCGGGTGTTCGGCAATGCAGGCTTCCAAGGCGGCAATCACGTCGGATTCACGGTTGCTGTCGATCGGGCGGCAGCTTGTCCAGGAACTCGTTTGGAAGCGGCGTTTGTCTGCGTGTTCCATGCCGATTCGCAATCCTTGGCGAACGAGATTGCGGACTTGATCGATCGCTTCACCGCCCAAGCTGCTAGCGCCACCAGACGGGCTAGGCGGCTGTGAGTAGGAGTGGCTGCTGCCGTTGCTGCTGGAATAAGCAGTCGGGACATGACTGGAAGGAGTCGATCGAGCCGCCTGATCGCCCGGACGCTGCACGATCGTTTCGCTGATGCGGCGTTTGCTTTGCGTGTCAATGCCAAAAATGCGGACATATTCGCCTTGATGCTCAGCCATGCAAGCTTCAACAGCGGCAATCACGTCAGATGCGTTGGACGATTGAGCAGGCGGGCAGCTTTTCCAGGAACTCGTTTGGAAGCGACGCGCATCCGCGTGATTCCACACCAATTCGGTAGCCCTGCCGAACAAGGCCGCTGATTTGATCTCTGACTGAGGCGTTGCCGCCGCCATAGCCGCCGCTCGGTGCAGGGCTAGGCGCGTAGCTGGAAGTGGAATAGCTAGAAGACGACGATCCGGACGCACTCAGAGCGGGAACTTTGTCACCCGGACGCTGCACGATCCATTTCGGAAACGCGCCGTTTGGCTTGCGGATCGATGCCGAACATCCGCACATATTCGCCGTTGTGTTCTGCCAGACAGCGGTTGAGTTCGCTGATCACGTCTGACTCACGAGTCGCCTGGATGGGCGAACAGGTTTGCCAGGAACTCGTTTGAAATCGGCGCGAATCTGCGTGTTCTGTGCCAATGCGGTAGCCTTGCGCTAGCAGGTGACGTACCTGATCGACGACTGAAGCCATGTTGCCTTGCCCTTGATAGTGGTTGGAATCGAAAGAATCGGATCGCTCTGCGGCGTTCTTGTTTGCGGCGTCTGTTTTGCGGCGTAAGCTTGTTCAAGTTCGCTGCGAATCGTGGCGATGCGAGTGGGTTCGTTGCGAGGCGCATCGTTGACCTCGACGACATGCGTGGCGAATTCCACATTGGTGGACTGCACATCTGGGAGGCGATCGGCCTGCTGCTGCGTGGTAATCACTGACCCAGACGGCACGTACTTTCCGGGTGGAATTTCCACATCTTGAATCAAAACATGCATCATCACGATGCAGCCTTGATTGATGCGGGCGTTGAAGATGGTCGATCGAAACCCGATGAAGCAGTCGTCCCCGACATAGGCAGGGCCATAGATCAGCGACAGGTGCGTAATCGACGTATTTTTGCCGATCCACACCGAATACTGCTGCTGATCGTCGCCGATCACGCGGCCATGCTCCAAGCCGTGAATAATCACGCCATCGTGGACGTTGCTGCCTTCACCGACGTGGAACGGCGTCCCTTCATCGGCACGAATCGAGGTTCCGGGCGCAACGCGCACATTCGCTCCAATGTAAACATCGCCAACGATGCTGGAAAACGAATGGACATGCGCCGTTTCGTGAATGCGCGGCTGCGCCAGACTGGTGGCTGTGGCCGTTGGCGACGCAGCGTAACTACGGGCAAGCATAAATTAAGTTTCCTTCTCAAGACAGCAACACACGATCGATCGCTGAACCCAGTCAGCTTTGCCCCACGCTCCACCCGTCAACCATCACGCTTCGACAGCCATTCTTCAACAACAGCCATTCTTTAACAACAGCCATTCTTTAACAACAGCCGCTACTTCAAAAGTCGCCTCGCTCTAGCGGTCTTGGTCGCGCTTGCTGTAGAGCAGGCCATTACTGACGCTTACCGTGTCAATAATGCCAACGACCAGCGCATCAATGGACGAGCTTCGCTGCCACGCCACTGCCTCGCTGCGCTGCCGCGACTGACCAAAACCCACTCGCCCATGCCTGCTCCGACGCTATCGGCTGCCACTTCATACTCTGGCAAGGAATTTCCTTGGTCGTCGAGCAGTTGCAGCAGCAGAAATTTTAACTCCGGTCAGGCTTTGCTCTTTTTGAGTGCTAACGACGGTGCCGCAAATCTCTCGCAATCTGCATGGTGTGCTTACGGACGGTTCATCGGACGATGCCGCTGACGCTTCGACGGAAGGACTCGACCGCTTCGGTGTAGCGAATCGGCAGGACATCTTGAGGT
>JAAUTJ010000429.1 GCA_012031475.1 Leptolyngbyaceae cyanobacterium SM1_3_5
TGAGAAACTGCGTAGGCGTTGTTGGCTTTTTGCCAGTGAGATCACATTGACGAGGCATGGCTTTTTCCGGTTGTTGGCACAAGAAAATATTATAGCCGAGGAAGATGGGGTCGGGTGTCAGGAATCAGGTGTCAGTCAGGGCAAACGCGGACATGAACAAGTTGAATTCGCCGTACTTGGACAATGGGGCAAGTAGAAGTCCTCATCGCCGCTGACAAGTAGGCAAAATTTGCCAGCATCGGCATGGTGCAGACCGGAAGTGCGATCGCCAATTCTTACAGTAATTCCTGCTCAATCCGTTGCTCAATGTAGTCTTAATTTTTCTAAGTCTAGTTGATAGTCTGGAAATTACGACTGCGGTGGGTCACTTTAAAGGAAGGCGCGATCGCCCCCAATGGAATCGATCGCGCCTTCAAACCTAGGAATCAAATTACTTGACGGTCACCTTGCCGCCTGCTTCTTCGATTTCTTTCTTGGCTGCTTCAGCCGCTTCTTTGGCGATGCCTTCCTTCACAGGCTTGGGCGTCGATTCGACCAAATCTTTGGCTTCTTTCAGACCCAATCCGGTCAGGCCGCGCACGACCTTGAGAACGGCAATCTTCTTGTCAGCAGGCACTTCTTCAAGAATCACGTCGAATTCGGTTTGCTCTTCGACTTCTTCTGCCGGAGCCGCCGCCGCCGCACCCGGAGCCATCATCATCATGCCGCCAGCCGGAGCCGCCGCCGTGACGCCAAAGGCTTCTTCAATGCCCTTGACGAGTTCTGCTGCTTCGAGCAGCGTGAGCGATTTGAGTTGTTCAAGAATTTGATCGGTGGTTGCAGACATGGAATTTCTCCGTTAGATAGGTTGAGAATGGAAACTTGAAACTAAGCTGCTTGGTCTTCCTGCGGCTTGTCTTTGTCGGCCACTGCTTGCAGGCTGCGAGCCAGCGATGCGGGGACTTCGTTGATGCCAGTGGCGATCTTGGCAGTGACGGCGTTGATCGCTCCGGCAATTTGGGCGATAAGCTGCTCTTTCGAGGGCAAATCTCCGATCGCCTTCACGTCCGCCTCGGTCAAAGCCCGACCTTCCATGCAGCCGCCGCGAATCACGGTTTTCTTCGAGACGCGCTGAAATTCTTGATAGGCTTTGATCGCGCCGCCGATGTCGTCCTTCATTAGCAAAAAGGCCGAAGACTCTTTGCAAAATTCGGTGATTGGCTGCCAGTTTTCCTGGCCGTCAACGGCGATCCGCATCAGCGTATTTTTCGCAACTTTGCACTCGGTTCCGCTGGGGCGGAGTCGATTTCGCAAGTCGGTCAGTTCGGCTACCGTTAAGCCCTTGTAGTCAATGACGACAGCCAGTTGCGAAGCGCTTAGGCCTTCTTTAATTTCGGCAACAAGTGCCTGTTTATCTGCGAGCGTTCTACCCATTCATCTTCACCTCCTTGAAAATCTGTGCGATTTGCCCCCTAGCCCCCAATTTGGGGAACCGAACCAGTCCTCAAAGTCCCCCGCGAGTGGGGAATTTATGGGGCTTTCCCAATCCACAACCGCAAAACAAAACCCCGATCGATTTACAGACCGGGGTTTCACACACATTCGATCGCACCTCATCTGAGGGCGGAAAGTGCATCACCTCGGCAGGCTGTTTAAGCTGAGCGCCCCTGCTGTCTGCGGCTTTGCGATTGAGTTGTAGAGCTAGGGCAAATCTGTTCCTCGATCGAACGGTTTAGGCAACGTCAGCCTTAAGATCGCGCAGGGCGCTTACATCGACTTCGATCGCAGGCCCCATCGTGGCAGAAACATAGATGCTGCGCCAGTAGCGGCCTTTTGCGCCCGAAGGACGGTTGCGATCGACGGTTTCTTGCAGCGCTTTGAGGTTGGTGAGCAAATCTTCAACGGGGAAGGAAGCTTTACCAAACAAAACGTGAACAATTCCGGTGCGATCGGCACGAAATTCTAGTTTACCAGCTTTAAACTCATTAATGGCCTGCGCCACGTCAGATGTCACCGTGCCACCTTTGGGCGAGGGCATCAGGCCACGCGGACCCAAGAGGCGACCCAAGCGGGCGACCTGCGGCATCACGTCGGGCGTGGCGATCAGCACGTCGAAATCCATCATGCCTTTTTGGATGTCTTCGATCAGTTCTTCTGAACCGACGATATCGGCTCCGGCAGCGTTGGCCTCACCCACCTTTTCGCCTCGTGTGATCACGGCGACGCGGATGAGTTGACCTGTGCCTTTGGGCAGCGCAACTGTGGTACGCAACTGCTGATCGGTGTATTTGGGATCGATGCCCAGCCGCAAATGTGCTTCTGCGGATTCTGGAAATCTGGCCGTCGCGGTTTCCTTCAGCAGTTGCAGCGCTTCAGTCGGTTCATAGGCGCGGTCTTCAACTTTCTCTTGAAGCTCTCTCAGACGGCGCGAAACTTTCTTGGTCATGGGTTTTCTCCTTGGGGTGCGATCGAAGCTTGGCTTCTCCCCCGATACGTGAATTAGGCGGTGATGGTGACGCCCATGTTGCGGGCGGTTCCTTCCACAATCTTCATCGCCGCGTCAATGTCGTTGGCGTTGAGGTCGGGAAGTTTGGTTTGCGCGATCTCTTGCAGTTGGGCGCGAGTGATCGAGCCGACTTTCTTCTTGTTCGGTTCGCCCGAACCCTTGTCGATTCCGGCTGCTTTTTGAATCAGCACAGAAGCGGGCGGCGTTTTGAGAATGAACGTGAAGCTGCGGTCTTCAAAGACCGAGATTTCGACCGGAATCACCAGTCCTGCTTGGTCGGCAGTGCGGGCGTTGTATTCCTTGCAGAACATCATGATGTTCACCCCGTGCTGTCCCAAAGCGGGACCGATCGGGGGTGCGGGGTTTGCTTTTCCTGCCGTAATCGCCAGTTTGATAATGGCGACAACTTTCTTTGCCATGTGCTTAGCCTTGTTTTTGAACCTGATTGAACTCCAACTCCACCGGAGTATCGCGTCCGAAGATCGACAGCAGTGCCTTCAGCTTCGATCGCTCTGGGCTGACTTCGATCACTTCGCCTTCAAAATCCTTGAACGGTCCTGAAAGAACGACGATCTTGTCGCCAGCGGCCATGTCGATTTTGACGACGGCCTTTTGCTCTTGCGCCTGCTTAAAGATGCGATCGACTTCGCCCGCGCCCAGCGGCATTGGCTTGACGTGGCCGCGACCGCGACCATAGCGGCGCTTTTGTTCTGCCCCCACGAAGTTGATTACGTTGGGGGTGTTCTTGACAACCTGCCAAGCATCATCATCCATGACCATGCGAATCAGCACATAGCCCGGAAATACTTTTTCATCGGCGTTTTGCCGCGAGCCGTCTTTCCGCAGCTTCACAGCCGGAGTCTGCGGAATCTCGATCTGAAGAATGCGGTTTGCCACGTCCAGCGTTTGAATCCGCTGCTCCAGGTTCATCTTGACGCGCTTTTCGCAGCCCGACGCGACCTGCACGGCATACCAGCGCGGCGACCCTGCTGGTGCATCGTCGCTTGACTGCGGTTGCGCGGCATCTTCAGCTAAAGCGATATTTTCTTCGTCGGATGCAAAAGTCATCGAATCTACCTGCCTGCGGCCTAACTAAATCGGTTGCTCACGAAATATCGTTGCTAAGAGGATTGAAAGCGATCGAACCGATTCGCTGACATGCGAAAACCGCGAGACTTCGCCTCCAAAGTTCTAGCTTACTGCAAATCCGCGCCTTTGACAGCAGCACGATAATTGGGGCGGATTGGGCAAACAGATTGCGTAAAAGATCCGGAATCAACTGAAAAAACAGCAAAAGCATTCTTTGACTCGGAGGCGAACGTGGTCGATTCTCAAATCAACACTTTCACGACTGATGACCAGCGCGACGTGGCGATCGCCCGCGATCCGGCAGGGAATTTCGTGGCGGTTTGGCAAAGTCAGGGACAGGACGGCAGCGCGACTGGCATTTATGCTCAGCGATTTACCAGCGGCGGCGATCGGATTGGCGGCGAAATTTTGGTCAACAGGTTTACGAATAGCTTTCAGCGCGATCCCGATGTGGCGATCGATGCAGCCGGAAATTTCGTCATCACCTGGTACGGATCTGGTCCTGCGATCGGTACACCTGTTCCAGATTCAGACGGCGTATACGCTCAGCGCTTTGATAGCAGCGGGACAAGACTGGGGGCAACGATTTTGGTGGAGTCGTTTCCTGATGCAACCAATTTTGGTCCGTCGATTGCAATGGACTCCGATGGCGATTTTGTAGTTACCTGGAGCGGCTTCAGAACGCGAAGTGCGGAAACAGGTGTGTATGCAAGGCGCTTTAATTCGGCGGGGGTGGCGCAGGGCAGCACTTTTGCGGTGGGCAGCGGAGATTCTGGCAATCCTGATGTTGCAATGGATGCCGATGGCGACTTTGTGATTGCCTGGACGGGCGACGATGGCGGCAGCTTTGGCATCAAAGCGCAACGCTTTAGCGCGGCTGGCATTGCCCAAGGCGGCGAGTTTCTGGTCAACACCAAAACGACGAATGCCCAGTATAGAGCGGCGATCGCAATGGATGCGGTGGGAAATTTTGCGATCGTCTGGGAAGATTTTGATACGGGCGTTCAGCTTCAGCGCTACAGCCTAGATGGAGTGCGGCAGGGCGGCGAGTTTCAGGTGCAGTCGATCGATCGCAACTTTGAAACCAACCCTGACATTGCCATGAGTCCTAGCGGCGAGTTTGTCGTCACCTGGCAAGTGTTTCTTGATGCGATTTACGGTCGTGCCTTCACCGCTGATGGCACTTTCAAAGACTACGATTTCCAGGTCAACACTCATTTAGCGGGCGATCAGTTTACGCCTGCGATCGCGATCGACAACAGCGGCAATTTTGTCACGGCCTGGAGCAGTACGGAACAAGATGGCAGCCGGCAGCGGCGTCTTTTTTCGCCAGTTTCTCCGGCTCGACCTCAATTTATCTCTTGTAGGGACGCCAGAGCGCGATCGACTGACTGGACGCGAGAGC
>JAAUTJ010000430.1 GCA_012031475.1 Leptolyngbyaceae cyanobacterium SM1_3_5
CAGCCATGAATCATCGTGGGATGAATGCTGTAGTGACTGGCGATTTCGGCAATGGTTTTCTCACCTTTGATTGCTTCTAGCGCAACTTTGGATTTGAACTGGGCGCTGTGCTGTTTGCGTTTGTTTTTGGCTCATAAACTACTCCTAGCATGGGTTGGAAGGGTGTAGCTTATCTACCTGTCCAGTTTTTTGGTTCCACCTCAAAGGAATCAAAATTTGGAGTTCATTGTCCACAGGAAGATTGTCGGTATCGGACAGTTCCTCAGCCGTTGGTAAGTATTGCAAAGGATTATGCTGTACCACGATCGCCCTCTCCCAACTTGCTTACTTACATCTTCGCGATCCAAAGCTCGATCGCCAATCATCGAGAACAATTACGCCATCACGTCATCCAGGCGCAACACTAGCTCTGGCAGCAGTTTGGATGCGATCGGCTCACCCAAGCGAAAGTGCTGTCTGCGATATCCATCTCCAACAAGTTGACAAACTGTAAACGTCGGCTGCTTCGGCTTACCAATGAACTCAACGCCGCCCAGCGCCCGAAAATCTACAATCCAATACTCGGCAATGCCCAGCAAAGCATACTCCTCTACCTTTCGAGCATAGTCATCTTGCCAGTTGCGGCTGACGACTTCAACGACCAGTTCGATCGCACTGCCGCCTGTCAAAATCGGCTCTCGCTGCCACAGCGGTTCAGCCGCCAGTTTTGCTTCATCCAGCACGATGACATCTGGGCGCAATGCCGTCGCCTCTGCCGCTGGCGGTTGAATCAGGCAACTCTTGGGGATTGTCCAGCCCAGATTCAAACGTAGTATTTCCATGAACAGCCGACCTGCTAGCTTTCCAGCCACAGATTCATGTGGACCAGTCGGCTCCATATCTCGTAGCTCTCCATCAATTAGTTCGTAGCGTGGATCATCCCCGTAGCGGGCAACGAACTCCTTGACTGTAAAGCGTTGCGACAGTGTGTAAGTCATGAGCGCAAATCGGGGAATTACCTCTTCATCCTGCCTTAAAACAGACGTAAATCAATCGTCGAGAGCGAGCGCCCCTTACCCAATCAGCTAATCCTCCCACAATCCCTTAAACCGCCCAGGCGCAAGCTCTGTATAGCGAACCGTATGCTGAATATTACGATGTCCCAGGTAGCTTTGAATCGTGCGCGTGTCCACCCCCTTGTTTGCCAAGTAGTACCCCGTCCCATGTCGGAGCATATGCGGGTGCGTGGGAAACGGTAAGTCTGCCAATTCCCCCGCCAGTTCGACAATGCCCGCGATCGAATCATTCGCCAGCGGCCCCTTGCGACTCGACTGAAACACAAACGGCGAAGTCGGATACTCACGCTGAAGCCGCCGCAGCGATCTCAACTCCTCGCCCCCGATCGGCTGCGTCGAAGGCGTCCCCCGTTTCACCCGCCGCACATGAATTGTCCCCGTCGCAAAATCAATCTGCTCCCACTTGAGATTTGCCGCCTCCTCCACTCGCAACCCGTGCCGATAGATCAGCAGCAATAGCGTCGAATCGCGATGAGCATGACGACCACCGCGTTTCCTGATCGCCTCCCGCATCGCCTCCACCTCTTCTGAGAGCAAATGCTCCCGCGATCGCACCTCTGAGTATTTACGCACATTGGGCGGTGGGCGCTTTGGTTTTTCGGTTTTACCAACTTTTGATAGTTGGACGAGTTCTCCCACGATTGCGCCATCCCCTGCTGCTACGTTACCTTTCCATCCTACAATACCAACTTACAATCAAAGGTTGGTAAAATTCGAGAAAGACATAGAAGGGCGATCGCCTCTGGTTTATTTAGGACAGTGGGAACGTACTGAGATCGCTCAGCGCAAATCGCATCAACATCCGCCACTTCGCGATTGAGAAATAGCAAAAGCACTCAGCGCTTGGTTTTGCGTTAAGCTGACGGTTTTCTCCTGTATGGCGAGATACAGCAGTTGTCAAATGAATAAGCCACAATGAGCGAACCAGCCGAATGCATCATCAGCGGAAATCGCATCATTAATAATCTGAGTTAATGCCTCGTCGAGTGCGGCACGAGTTCGGGCTTTGGCAGAACGCAACAGTTGCTTAAGCTTTGACCAGCACAACTCAATCGGTGACAGGTCTGAAGAATAGGGCGGCAAAAACACGAGCTTTGCCCCTGCCGCTTCAATTGCCTCACGAATCACATGAGCATGATGAACTGGGAGGTTGTCCATCAACACGATTGCGCCCACCCACAGTTGGGGAATGAGAATCTCCTGAACATAGAACAAGAACACATCGGTATTAACACTACCGACCACGCTGAGTGTAGCAATCAAGCCATCGAGACTCAGGCCACCAATCAACGAGATGTTCTCTCCACCATTGCTTGGTGCAGCGGTGTCATACAAGCGTTCACCAAGGGGCGCACGACCATACAAACGAGTCAAGCTCAGATGCATTCCCGTCTCATCGACGAATACGAGATTATACCAATTTAAACGGTGTTCAAGGCAGATAGGGCATCCAGGATGAAAGGATAACCTGTGATTGAAGCAATCACTTGAGGGGTTAACATCACGCAGCAGTTGATCGACTTTGGTTTGCAGTTGTTCAAGTGTCTTGAAGGTCGCCCACTTCAGGTCGGCTTTGAGGTGTTCCCACAAGCGCTCGATTGGATTCAACTCTGGGCAGTATGGCGGTTGAAACAGCAAAACAATGTTTTCCGGCACAACCAAATCTTCGCCCTTGTGAAACTTCCCATTATCGACCTGTCGGATGTTGAGGCTATCCGGGTACGCCTTCGACAACTCCTCCAGAAACCGCCCGAAGCACACGGTATCGACGTGCGAAAATTGTAGGAAGAATGCCTCACCTGTGGCAGGCTCAACTGCACCATAGAGCCAGAAGGCTTTGAACAACCACTGCCACGTTCCAATGGGTTTGATGCCACAAGCAGTAATCAAGCGTCCCACAATTGTCTTAAGGCCAAAGCGACTTTCATCTTGCACCCAGTAACGAATCGGGCGCTGATCTTGTCGCGCTTGACGGTAGTACTGGCTCAACAACTCCAGGTCGAGTGCAAGGTTTGCTCAAAAGCCGCTCGCTGCTCACTGTTCTGCTTGCAGTTCTGGGGACGGGCGACCTTGAGCTTGGCTCTGAGCCGATAGCGCGTCATCTGGTAGACCGTGTGATACTCGGCTTCAACTCCTACCTTTTCAGCTAACCACTGCTGCACCTGCCCATCGCTTTTGAAGCCATGTTCCGGCTCTTGTAGCCGCTTTGCCAGAGCAACTTCTGCCCACTGCGGAATCACGCGCACTCCTCCGGGCGAGTGCTTAATCTCCAACATGGCCCCGATCCCGCCGCTGCGGTAAAGCGACAACCAGGTTTGCAAGGTGTTGCGATGCTTACCGACCGCTTTGGCAATGGCGCTGATACTCGGTGCATTCTCCTGTTTGAGCCAGTAAAGCACTTGCAAGCGTTCTTTGTCCGTTGGCAGTTCGGCTTGACGTAAGCGCTCTGCCAGATCAGTAAGGCTTTCCTTTACATCGATTGAGGTGACACCAACCATCAGTAGAGCGTGCTAAACAACTGCTTTGAGTCTACTTCATCTGCCCTCTACTCACTTTAAATTGGTATTACACCTTCCCCCCAAACTTTTGCCATCTGCGCCTGCGTTTTGTCCCCGTGTTCTTTCACGAATGCGCCAAAGCGTTCCCAATCGGTGATTTTGTGTCTACTGCCTTGCTGAAAGTGTGTAATTGCTTGATACTCTCCGGTTTCCTCCTTTTGCTTAAGCCCCAAATCGAGGGTGTTGCGACCGATGTTCAACATCCGACAGACATCAGTCTTCGCTTTACCTCGGTCAATGGCCTCGATTGCTTTGGTGCGAAGGTCGTAGCTATAGGAGGCTGACATGAGTGTTCTCCACTACTCTTCGCTTTTACTATGGCGTCCTAACTCATTCTCGTAGTGCTATAACTAGGGTCGGCGCTAGAAAGAATTGTTTAATTTGCTCATTTGCAGTGAAGGCCACCGCTCTTGATTGCAATTCGCGGTGGAGTAGTAACTTATCCACCAGCGCTTTTGCAACTCATTTCGCCTAGTTTTTTCCAGTAGTCGCTCCATCTCGGCCAACAGCTTTTCTAGCTTTTTGCGTTTGCCTGGATCATTCCAAACCTTAGCTTGCTTCAACTGCCTGGGAACTGCAACAAGGCGTTGTGGCAAATCGATCGGCTTCTCGCTTCGTACAGGACGCAATGCCTTGACTTTTCTTGAAGCTGATCGAAAGACAAACCCTCCTTAATTGCTGCTTGCAGCAGTTGCTGCTGGTGGCTCGAATCTTTTACTTTCAAGATTTCATTCACCTTAGTGTAGTGCAGCTTGCCCTGCTGCAAGACGGTTTGCACCTCAGTTGGCAGCCGCAGTAAGGGCAGGCGATGTTTACGGAAACTTTCTGGCGAAAGTCGCCCCGCAATCTCAAAAAACGTCTTCGATAATCGTCCAATCTTCTTTACGGACAACGTTGGACGTAAGGCCGCGCTTTTGGTTTGCCGCCTGGTTGAGCAGGCTGATGACTTCGGCTTGCGATCGCCCCAAATGTCGCATCAGCATTTTCATGATGGCAGCAGTTTCTTCCCAAGCATTCAGGTCACTGCGCTGGAGGTTGCTAATTGATTTGATGTCATCGGCTGTCTGGTCGTCAATTTCAAAAATTCGCACCAAAACCAAGTCAAGTTCCGCACGTTCAGCGGCTCGATGGCGCTTTTCGCCCGCAAGCAAGTCATACTCATTCTCGGTTCCAGCCCGTCTGCGAACGGACAGCGGATCGATCATACCGACCGATCGCATTGAGGCCGCCATATTGTCCAATTCCGTCTCATCAAAATAGCGACGGTCTTGATCGAGATCGCGGTGAATTTTGAGGCGCGGAACCCACAGCACTTCGGTTTGACTTTGAGGGACGATCGAAGCGAGAGGAGCGATCGCTCTCG
>JAAUTJ010000431.1 GCA_012031475.1 Leptolyngbyaceae cyanobacterium SM1_3_5
AGAGACGCGAGATCTCGCGTCTCTACGGTGATTGCAAGATCTCGCGTCTGTACGGGGCGGGTGTCGGGTGTCAGCTTAACATTCATCTTTTGTTTCAGTTTGTATCGCCGCTTGAGCGATTTGGGCAACGGTTTCGAGGAAGCGATCGACAATAGGCGAACTTTCGTGCTGCTTCCAGACAACGGCGATCGCGGCTTTGGGGGTTGGTTCTTGCAACGTGCGATAGACAACTCCGGTGCGCTGCAAATTCTGGAGGGAAATCGGCACGATCGCAATGCCAATTTCAGCAGCGACGAGGCTGACGATCGTTTGCATCTGAATCGCTTCCTGCACAACTTTGGGACTAAATTCCATTTGCTGACACAGGGCGATAATTTGGTCGTACAGTCCGGGTGCAAGCTGGCGGGGAAACAGAATGAACGATTCGCTGCTGAGCGATCGCAACGAAATGGATTCAGCCTGTGCGAACGGATGCGTCTGGGGCAAAGCGACCACGAGCGGTTCTTGCAGAATCGTGGAAATGCCCAGCGAGTCGTCATCGATCGGCGGACGCACAAAACCCACGTCGATTCGCCCGTCGCGCAGCCAGCGCAACTGCTGATCGGTCGTCAGTTCATGCAAAGCAAGCTCCACCGTCGGCAGTTGGTGGCGAAATCCGCTCAAGATTTTTGGCAAAATGCTGTAGGACGCAGAACTGACAAACCCGATCGCTAGCTGTCCCAATTCGCCCCGACTCGCCTGCCGTCCCGTCTCGATCGCCTGCTCAAGCTGACTCAAAATTCGCCGCGCTTCTCTCAAAAAAACTCGCCCCGCTGTCGTAAGCTGGACGCTCCGTTTCGTCCGATGAAAAAGCTGAAAGCCAAGCTCCGCTTCAAGCTGGCGAATTTGCTGACTGAGCGGCGGCTGCGCCATCTGCAATCGATCGGCGGCGCGTCCAAAATGCAGTTCTTCGGCAACGGCAATGAAATAGCGCAAATGGCGAAGTTCGATCATTGCCCACCGTTGTGATACCGTTCGCAAGCTGACGCGAGCCAGCAAAGCTGAATCTATTCTCGATCGCGCCCAGACAATCCTAATCCAGCCTGTCGAGTTTTCTTCAAATCATTAAGGTCTTGTGCTTCCAGAAATGCCAGGAAATTAATTTCTCGCCTAAAAGCAAAAACCCATTGAAGGGGTGGATTGAAAGGGGTTGAAAGGCATCACGAGCAAGGTTGTCAGTCTGTTTCATCTGTTTCAACTGAGATCTTGCAGCAGTCTTAACTAGCCGTACTGCCAGTTTTCAACGCTGAATCATGGTTTGCACCCAGTCGATCGCCTGCTCGATCGAGTCTGCCGTGTCAACTGCTCCCAACTGTTGAAAGAACTCGATACTGCTGTTAGTTGCCGCCAAAAGCAAAACGGGCTTTTTTTCCTTCAGCGCGATCGCAACTTCGCTGGCCGTGCCTGCGCCCATGCCGCAAGCAATTACGACATTGCTCGAAAGCACATTGATCGCGTTGCGGGCGTTGCCCATTCCGGTGAAAATGGCAATTTCAACCGCTTCAGAAGCGCAGTCCGCTGTGCGATCGGGCAAGATGCCGATCGTTAAGCCGTCCGCCTGCCGTGCCCCTCGACAGGCGGCATCCATCACGCCGACATTGCGGCCTCCCGTCAGCAGCACCCAGCCTTGAGCGGCGATCGCCCTGCCCAGTTCAAACGCTCGCTGACAGTCGATCGCGCTTGCGCCTTCTCCCGCACCCATTACGCCAACAATAATTTTTCGCATCGATTCGGATTGAGCCACATATGTGACTGATATCACCTTGAGCGCTTGCGAGAATCACCTGTGTGCTGGTCAGCCGTCACTTGCAAGCGAGTGGGAGCGATCGATACTAATGGTTGAGTTCCTGAATCGTTTAATTGAGTTCCTGAATCGTTACCGACTGCATTCTCTCAATCTTGCACCCCTGTTGAGAGTGAATCTAAATGAGGGGTGTCCCCCCTATTCCCTCACGGCAGCGAGTGTTTCTACGATCAGCAAATATTCAGCGAAACTCCTGTTTAAACGCGATCGTGTGAGGTGCAGCAGTGTCCAATAGTCTCTCTGGTTCAATGACGACTCAAATAGAGCCGCTGAAGCGTAAACTAAAGCCGAACCCGTTTATTGCACAGCGCGATCCTGCAACGGGGCGCTGGGTTGTTGTTCGGACAACAGCGAGCTAAAGCTGGCTGCTTGCCCAACGTTAATGCAACTATTGTGAATTAATATCAGCCGAGAGGCAGCGGGCATCTGATTTAGGGTGCGATCGCTGCCTCCGGCTTTTTCGTGCTTGGCCGACTCCCCTGCCTGCTGCCTTGCGCTCAAGCTTTGCCAATTCGCCCCTTTTTGTGGCTTGATCTGCCTTGCGGCTCGGTCAGACGCGGCTTGAAAGCACCCGCCGCGTGAAATCGATCGCTCCGGTAATATATCTTAATCAATGGAACACCAATCAAAACACACATGGCAAAACACACGCAGGCGCATTTGACCCGTGCGGTCGATCGCACCGCCCCCGATGGCCTGAAAGACCTGACCCGAAAGAAAATGGAATACTACATGGGCGCAAAGCTGATTGAAATCGGCGTGGAACCCACCTCTGCGGTCTACCGCTGGACAACCGAATTCAAAGGCACGAAAGAGGTTTATACCTGTAGTGCCTATTGGGGCGATTCCAAAGCCAAGTTACAAGAAGGCAGCGAATGAAAACTAGCTGTACGGGGAAGTTGCGCCGACTTTTTCGTACAGCCCAAACTGAGTGGCGAACACTCGCCTGCCAAATCTCTCTTAGTAGCAATATCAGGACAAGCAAAATTTCTCAGAATGGATCTCAATACGATCGCAATCTCAGGTAGACCGTGAACGGGGACGATTTTGTTGAGCAGATTCAAGATGTGCAGAAACGAGTTGCCGAGCTACAGGAAGATGCAAGTCAACTGCCACTCCAGCAAAAAAGCCGATTGACCGAATCGCTAGAGCGTCTAACGACGGCGCTGCGCGATTTGCAAGTCGCAGAAGAAGCGATCCGTCTGCTGCTTTCTGCCGTGCAGCAGTCGCGAGATTCGATCATCATCACAACGGCGCATCTAAACCCGCCAGGACCTGAAATTGTTTATGTGAATCCGGCCTTTCGCGAAATGACCGGATATGACATGCATGAGGTGCTGGGAAAAACGCCCGAATTTTGCAAGGCCAGCATACCGATCGCAACCTGCTCAACGATCTGCGTCAGCATCTCGAAGACGGCGAACCGTTTCATGGTGAAGCGATCAACTACTGCAAAGACGGCGGCGAATTTTATGTCGAGTGGAACATCACGCCGATTCGCAATGTGAATCAGCAGGTGACGCACTTTGTCGCCATTCAGCGGAATATTAGCGATCGCAAACAGCTTGAAGTCGAGCGCGAACATCTGCTGAAGCAAGAACACAGCGCCCCGCCACCAAGCCGAAGCCGCCAACCGCACCAAAGACGAATTTCTCGCCACGCTCTCGCACGAACTCCGCACACCCCTGACCCCAATCCTTGGCTGGTCAAGAGTGCTGCAAACCAAAAAGCTGCCGCAGGCCAAGCTGCAAGAAGCCCTCGCCACGATCGAGCAAAACGCCAAGCGCCAAGCGCAACTCGTCGATGATCTGCTGGATCTGTCGCGCATCGTTCAGGGCAAGCTCAGACTCGACCTCACCAAAGTGAATTTTAGCGAACCGATTGCCGCCGCGCTGGAAACGGTTCGCCCCGCTGCTGAGGCCAAATCAATTGCCATCACGACTGAGCTTGATACAGCAGATGCGATCGTTTTGGGTGATGCTGGCCGCTTACAGCAGATTGTTTGGAACCTGCTCTCCAACGCGATCAAGTTCACGCCCGCTGGCGGAAAGGTGGAAGTGAGACTGAAGGCAGAGGGCAGGAGGCAGGAGGCAGAAGGAAAGGCGGGCGGAGCGGAACCTGATGCCTTCGCCCACCTCACTCTCTCCGACACGGGCAAAGGCATCGATCCCAACTTCTTGCCGTATGTGTTCGATCGCTTCCGCCAGGAAGATAGCTCGATCACGCGGCAGTTTGGCGGCTTGGGCTTGGGTTTGTCGCTGGTGCAGCAGTTGGTCGAAGCGCATGGCGGACGGCTATGGGCTAATTCAACAGGTGCGATCGCTGCCCGACTCAAGTGCCAAAATTCCGGCGATCGCGCTGACGGCGCACAAAGCCCAGAGCGATCGCGATCAAGCCATTGCAGCCGGATTTCAGCAGCATCTCGCGAAACCGATCGAGCCAGAAACCTTAATTCACGTCGCCGCGATCGTGCTGGGGCGACCCGTCAATGCCACGACTTCACAGGTGGCTGACACTGCGGACAAAAATGAGCCGATCGCCCCGCCAGCTTGATGCGATCGATCGGGGTTCCGCAGCGGCGGCAGGGTTGTTTGGCGCGATCGTACACCCACGCCTGACCGCCGTAGTTGCCGTTGATGCCCTGCACGTCGCGAAAGTCGCTGAATGTGGTGCCGCCTGCGCCGATGCTGTCTTGCAAGACCTGCACGATCGCCGGATGCAGCCGTTCCAGTTGCGATCGCGTCAAAGCAGCACTCGGCGTTTCAGGATGGATTTGGCTTAAAAACAGGGCTTCATCGGCGTAGATGTTGCCCACTCCGGCGACCAAGCGTTGATCGAGCAGGGCATTTTTGATCGGGCGCTGGCTGCGGGCAAGCTGCGTGGCGAAATAGTCGATCGAAAACTCGTCCGAAAACGGTTCGGGGCCAAGGCGCTGCAATCCGGTAATCACCGATTCGGGGGGGCGATCGGGCGGAACCCACCACATCTGGCCGAACGTGCGCTGATCGACAAATCGCAGTTCGCGCTGGCTGGGAAAAACAGTCGGACGCGGCAGTGTTTTGACAGCGGTTCGTCCTGCTTCACCCCAGAGCAGTTGTCCGGTCATGCGGAGATGAACGCCGAGCCAGCCTG
>JAAUTJ010000432.1 GCA_012031475.1 Leptolyngbyaceae cyanobacterium SM1_3_5
TGCCCCGGTCAGCTTCACCATGACGCGATCGCTGCGCCAATTTTGGCTCCGCGCAAATCGGCTCCGCGCAAATCGGCTCCGCTCAGATCAGACCCGATTAAATTGGAATCTTGTAGATTGGCGTTGCTCAGATCGGCTTCCAGCAGATTTGCCCGAAACAAATTCGCACCGTGCAAATTTGGCGCCGCTGAAGTTGACCCGATGCAGAAATGCGTCGCTCAAGTTGGCGTTGCTCAAATTTGCATTGCTGAGGTTGCGTCCGGCCAAATCTTTCTCCGTCAGGTTTGCGCCGCGCAAATCGGCTCCGCTCAGATCAGGCGGCGATCGACGTGGCTGTGCAGCAGGTGCGGGCGGAGGCGGCGCAACCGGAGCGGGCTGCGGCGGCTGATAAGACGGGCGCGGCGGCGGCTGGTAGTAGTGATAGCGCGGCGGGGGGGAGGGCACAGGGACAGGCGCGGGCGCAGGGCGAGTAGTAGCATGTGATCTGGCTCTTGCAGCCGCCAAGCGGGTTTTGCCATCTTGATGCGATCGCAACTGCTCTCTGGCCTGATTCAACAGTTTGAGCTTTTCCTGGGCTTTTTGCTGAAGGCGCGGATTGTCTTCGGGGATGCGATCGGGATGCCAAATGAACACCAAGTCTTTGTAAGCCTGGTTGATTTCCTCCAGGGAGGCTCCAGGCTCTAGCTCCAGCACTCGGTAGTATTGGTCTAAATTTCTCATCTAGATCAACATAGCATCATTGCAACATTTGGATTCTAGGCAGCGGGCGGCACGATCGCCCAAAACACTGTTTTCTATTCTAGGTGCGTAACTAATTCAGCGACAGCCCAAATCAGCGACAGCCCAAACTGTCGCGGGTTTCAACCTGCGTCGTGGGATTGACGCCTTCTGCTCGATCGCAAAGCTGGGCGATCTCGATGCGATCGAGAATCGCATCGGTGAAATCGGCTCCGGTAATTGTCACATCCTGAAAGCTGGTGCGCGTGGCGATCGCCTCTTGCAAAACGGCATTCGTCAAATCGGCTCCCAGCAGAAAGACGCGATCGAACAGCGCTCCGGTCAAATCGACACCGCGCAAATTGGCTTCTAGCAGCACACCTTTGGTGAAAATCGCGCTCGTCAGGTCTGCCCCTTCAAAATTGATGCCGCGCATTTCCGCCCCGACAAACGCTTTACCGCTGAGATTTTGGTGCGAAAAGTCTTGGTTTTGCAAGTTGGCGTTGTTGTAGTTCACCGTGTCGGGTGAAGTTTGAGCCATTAAAATTTGAGCGACAGCGGGACGTGCCATCAGCAGCATCGCCAAAACCGCCAGCCCCAGCAGCAGCAAAAATCCCTGAATCGATCGCCGCAATTTTCTCCCCATAGCCTTCATTCACACCGAAACAACACGCGATACACTTCGCTGCCTGCGATCGCTTTTTGCATTGTACTAATTTGGAGGACTAATTCGGAATTGCATTTCACCGACTCCGGAGGCGGAAGCAAAAGCAGTTTCCAATCAGTCTTGAGATAAGTTGCGATAGTGCTGCCAAATCTGCCAGTAGGGGCATCCCGGTTCAATCCGAATTCCTGCCCAGTGAAGATATTGCAACGACTGTTGCGATCGCGGATCAAACAGACACAGAATCTTGCTGAACAAAATGCGAACTGCCTGCCCAGTTTCCCGGCTGAAGCGATCGCTGCACTAAATTGATTCGCTTGGCAATTCGCTTCAAGATTAAATAGTTAATAATCGGCTGATCAGAAGTTTTTTGTGAAAAATCAAAATAGTCTGGATGCGCGGCGCATTCTTTAAAAGTTTCGAGTAGTTCAGTTTGTGAAATCAAGCCTTTTTTCGATCCCCAGAAGCCGCAGTTGAAAATCTGCTGAGAAACATCGAACGGAAAGACTTGATCCTCTACGATCTTTGAGCTAAAAACATTTGCTAAACCGCCACGATGCTGATAATCAGCACAAACAAAATCATAATCGTTCAGATAGTCTAGCGTTTGAATAATGCGATCGAACACGACAATATCGGTGTCAATGTACAAAAATCGATCGAACTCGCCAAACCAGCAAGCCTGTTTGCGAAACTGATTCGGTCGAGCGAAGAAACGTTTTCCAAAAATTCTTTGAATGGCGATCGAGAGTTCTTCAACTAAATTTAAGTTCTCATAAACTGTAACGCCGTGCTTCTGCAAGCATTTTGCAACTTTTTGATAGGAGCTATCGTAAGGAATCAGAATAACGGGAACGCTCGAATCGTAATAGCGAATGCTGTTGAGTAGGGCGATCGCCTGGTCGAGAACGCGATCGTTTGCCGTAATATAAATTCCCTGCTTCATTTTTATCAAACACCCATTTTCTTAAGATTCGCTTCATCAAACTTGGTGGTGCATCGTGAGGTTGCAAGGATTGATGAAACTTTGGACGCAAATTTGGCTGGTGCAAATAGCGGTAGTCGAGGAATAGATTGCGGTAGGGAAAATCTAGATTCTTACCTTGACAAACTGCTTGAAAAACTGATGACGGCAAGCCAATGTAGTGTAGGTAGGTGAGGCGGCGATCGCGATCGAACAATTGCATCCCGCGCTGCTCAAAGTGCGTTGATGTGACTGAGTTTCCCGTCCGAATGGATTCTTGCAGATGCAAGGCAAGATTGTGAATTGATAGGTTCGATCGAAGCGCCATGTAGTTCAAGACGGACTGATTTGGAGCAGACAAATACAAAACTTCAGATTCGCCAGCGGCAAGCTGCTGAATTAATCGATCGCGCTGCTGCTCAGAAAATAGTCCACGCTTAGCCGCAAAACAGCCAGAGCAAAAAATCTGCTTTAGCTGCTCTGAACTGAAACACTGACTGAGCTTTTTGGACTCAAGATTAAAGATATGAGATGGATCTTTGAATTGGAAATCATAGGTGACGAAATCATGGCGATCGAGGTTTTCAAAAAATAGCTTTGGCGAATCCAGCAGCAGCGTATCTGCATCAAGATACAGAAATCGATCGAAGGGTGCAGCCAGATCAAATGCGGCATAGCGGTGATTGCAGCTTAAGCGATAAACGCCGGAAATTCCTTTAGATTGCCACTGCTGTAAAGCGGTTGGATGCGTTTGCCAAACTTGAATTGAAAAATTTCGCCACCGCTGCAAAACTGCTGCATTTTCAAGCAGTATCACCTGCGATCGATCAGCAATTTCAGCCCGAATTTTGGCAAGTCGATCGTCATAGGCAATCACGCAAACCGGAAAATCGCGACCCGCGTTTGCCTCGATGCTGTTAAGCAAAGCAACAAGCTGGTCATAAACAGCATCATTTGCCAAAGTATAAATACCGTCGCGCATCGCTTCACCGCATCAACATCCAGTTCTAAACCGTCCAAATCTAAAGTATGCGATCGATGCCGCGATCGGCTAGGATGGCAAACGCCTGTCTTGTAATTCTCTATGCGCTCTTATTCGCTGCTGGCTCCCGCCAAAATCAACCTTTATCTAGAAATTATCGGCAGCCGCGCAGATGGCTATCACGAACTGACGATGATTATGCAGAGCGTGGACTTGAGCGATCGAATCGACTGCGAGCCAACGGTACAGACGAGTTTCGCGTCCACTGCGACCATCCGCTTGTGCCCAGCGATCGATCGAATTTGGCTCATCGTGCCGCCGTTTTAATGGCTGACTCCTTTCCAGAAATGTTTCGCAAATTTGGCGCAGTCGATATTACGGTGGAAAAGCAAATTCCGGTCGGGGCAGGACTGGCAGGCGGATCAACCAATGCGGCAGCGGTGCTGGTCGGCCTCGATCTAATGTGGAATTTGGGCTTGACGCGGGCGGAACTGCAAGAGTTGGGCGCGAAACTTGGCTCGGATGTACCGTTTTGCATCTCTGGCGGCACGGCGATCGCCACAGGTCGAGGCGAAAAGCTCGCACCCCTGGCGGATTTGGATCATCTCGTTGCGCTTTTAGGAAAGCACCGCAACCTCTCAGTTTCAACGCCTTGGGCGTATCAAACCTATCGGCAGCAGTTTGGACACACCTATGCTGATTTAACGCAGGATTCGCCGCATCCGCACTCCGGCGCGATCGTTGCGGCAATTGTTCACAAAGACAATCGGCGATCGCCCAGCACCTCAGCAACGACCTCGAAAAAGTTGTCCTTCCTGCACATCCACCCGTCGCTGATTTGCGAAACCGAATGCAGGCTGGCGCGATCGGTGCAATGATGTCCGGATCAGGACCGACAGTTTTTAGCCTGACGGATTCGCGGGCAGCAGCACAAGAGATGCGATCGCGCCTTGCTGCTGAGTTGACAGATGTTGATTTTTGGATCGCACCCTTCACGCCGACGGGTATTCGAGTCCGGGCATAATTTGCTGCTGGACAGTGCGTTAATTTTGGTGATTCGATCGACCCGATTGGTGCGCGATCGTCTACCGTAAAAATGCCGCTTGTGTTTGAAATGATGACTTCTCCCGATCCTGAATCCACCCCTGTTAAATCTGTGCCGCCCACGCCGCTGCGCTGCACGACTGGCGCTTTGATTGCAGGTAGCTTAGCCTTGGTGATGTATCGGCTGACGATGGCAATGGTCTCCACCTATTCCAAGCCGACCGAATTCAACAATCCGCTAGCAGCGCGGCTGGCCGGATTGGTGCGATCGATGATTGTGGGCGTGAGTACCTTGGGTACGATGGTCTTTGGAATTGTGACACTGGGACTGGTTGCGCTGGCGTTGCAACTGCTGATTCAGCGCCTCACCAAACCACAGGACAGCATATCCAACTAATCAACCACTTTTACCAAGCCGCTCCGCAACGCTTCAAACACGCGATCGATTAGTATCCGATCGGCCTGACTCAGTTGGTCTTGCGAGAGTGCCGTCTGCATAAAGTGTCGCTGGACACTGCGGGTGATGCGGCGCGTTGCCAGAATTTGAGTCACGATCTGCTCGATCGAAGCGGACGGCAGATGCAATTGGGCAGTCATAGCA
>JAAUTJ010000433.1 GCA_012031475.1 Leptolyngbyaceae cyanobacterium SM1_3_5
GGGACCAGAAGTGCAGGTGGTCGCAGCCGTTCCTGCGGCGGGACCTGTGCCACCCCCGATCAAAGTGGTGACACCAGATGCGATCGCACCTCAAACTGTTGAGGGCAGATCATGTGAATGTGTGAATCGACGCCGCCTGCCGTCAGAATCATGCCTTCCCCGGCGATCGCTTCCGTTCCCGGTCCGATAATGATGTCGATATTGTCTTGAATGTATGGATTTCCGGCTTTGCCGATCGCAAAAATTTTGCCGTCCTTGATGCCGACATCCGCCTTGACGATCCCCCACCAGTCGAGGATCAGTGCATTCGTGATCACGGCATCGACTGCACCGTCCGCATTGGTGATTGGAGACTGCCCCATGCCGTCGCGAATCACTTTGCCGCCGCCAAACTTGACTTCATCGCCATAAGTCGTGTAATCCTGCTCGACTTCGATAATCAGTTCGGTGTCGGCCAGCCGGACGCGATCGCCCACTGTCGGCCCAAAGGTTTCGGCATAAGCGCGGCGATCCATGCGATAGCTCATCAAAGTTCCTCAAACTGACCGTCTGAAATTATCCAATACATTGCTACTCAAAATTGTTAGGGTGTGTCATTCATTCGATCGCTTGCAAATTCGCTCAAGGCAAAGCGCGAATAGCTGATCGAGATTGACGTTAGGATAGAGCTAAATTGTTTCGTTTTGTAACTATGCCGCGTGGCGTTAAAAAATTTGATTTGCCGACGAAAATTTGTCCCGTTTGTCAGCGTCCCTTCACCTGGCGCAAAAAGTGGGAAAACTGCTGGGACGAAGTGAAATACTGCTCTGATCGCTGCCGTCGCCACCGCAACGAGGCAAAACCGCAAGATTGAGCAGAATCGATCGAAAAGAGAGCGCTAGAATATGTTGTTCCTTCGATCGCAGCAATCATGCAGGCAGTGCAACCCAAACTGATCATTCACGGCGGAGCAGGTAGTTCTTTAAAAGGCAAATCGGGCGCGGAAGTCGTGCGGCGATCGCTCTACGACGTGATCGAAGCCGTCTACGCGCTCTTGCTGGATGGGGCAAGTGCATCTGCTGCGGTTGTGCGCGGCTGTCAGCTATTGGAAGACGATCCCCGCTTCAATTCGGGAACCGGATCGGTGCTGCAATCGGACGGACAAATCCGCATGAGTGCCGCTTTGATGGACGGACAAGCTCAGCGGTTCAGCGGCGTGATCAACGTGTCGCGCCTGAAAAATCCGATCGATCTGGCCGAGTTTTTGCAGACCTCGCCCGATCGCGTTTTGTCCGAACACGGAGCCGCCGATTTGATGCGCGAACTGCAAATTCCGCTGCACGATCCGCTGACGGAAATTCGCCTGCAAGAATGGATTCAAGAACGACGCGGCAACTTCACCAAAGAAATGGCGGGCGTCGTTGCCGAAAAAGAACTGGTCAGCAGTGAAGCCGGACGCGGCACGATCGGCGTAGTCGCGCTGGACGATCAAGGCCGATTAGCAGTCGGCACGTCCACAGGCGGCAAAGGCTTTGAGCGAATCGGGCGGGTCAGTGATAGCGCCATGCCAGCCGGAAACTACGCCACGCCTCACGCCGCCGTAAGCTGCACGGGGATCGGGGAAGACATTATCGACGAATGCCTCGCCGCTCGCATCGTCGTTCGCGCTACCGATGGCCTGTCCCTGCAAGCCGCATTCGAGCGATCGTTCACCGAAGCCGCCAAAAATCAGCGCGATCTGGGTGCGATCGCCATCGATCGAACGGGCGCGATCGTCTGGGGCAAAACCAGCGAAGTGATTCTGGCCGCCTTCCACACGGGCGATCGGATTGGTGACAGCCTAGAGGCGGGTTCGGGCGTGATGGTCGATCGGGCTGACTAGAAATCTTGGTGTAAGAAGCCGAAGGAGGCTACTGCTGCTTAATAGCTGCTGAGTCGAAGGGACAACTTGGCAAAGGCATAAAACTGGGCTTGAGCGCTAACAGTTTGGCAAACCAAAACGCATCGAACTGATGAAACTACAAGATCAATACGTTAAAGTTGGCTCTGTCAATACTCGGTATTGGCAGGTTGGCGATTCAGGCAGCGTAATCATCTTGCTTCATGGCGGAGGTGGTTTTATTGAGTTGTGGAAAAACAACGTCTTGGAGTTAGCCAAGCATCATCGCGTTTATGCGTTTGATATGGTGGGTGCGGGGCGATCCGACAAGCCTGATACTGCTTATACCTTTGAGTTCATGGCTCAGTTTACACAGGCTTTCATGCAGGCTTTAGGTATTCCTCATGCCAGCCTGATTGGAGCTTCTGCGGGTGGAGCAGTAGCGACGACTGTAGCCATGAAATTTCCAAAATTAGTCGATCGATTAATTCTTGTGGGTAGTGCTGGATTAGGAAAAGAGGTCAATTTATTGCTGCGACTTCCAACAATCCCAATTCTCGGCCAGATCTTAAGTTCACCCAATCAAGCAGGCATGAAAATGGCATTCAAGCAGGCAGTTTATGATGCCAGCATCATTACAGAAGATCTAGTCAATGAAGTGTATGAAATGGCAATGCTTCCCGGCGCAATGAAAGGAATATTAAATGTAGCTCGCTCAAACTTTAATATTGGAGGACAGCGCTCTAAACCAATTGTTGATAACCTTAAAACCATTCAGGCTCCAACCCTAATTATTTGGGGCAGGCAAGATCCGATGGTTCCTGTAGCTCATGCTCAAAAAGCTGCCGAAATAATCCCAAATGCCCAATTAGAAATTGTTGAAGCGTGTGGTCATTGGGGTCCGATCGAGCATCCACAAAAGTTTAACCAAATGGTTTTAGAGTTTTTGCAAGCCGTTTAGTTTGTAGAAATTACTGTTAGCTTCTCAAGTGCTGCTCTAAGCAGTCAAGCAGTTTGAGCGTTTGGCGTTCCCACGTGCGCTGCAACTGCTGGAAAGCGGCTAAACCTTTGGCTTGAGCGTCTTCGGGATCGCGGCGGATTTGCAGGAGGCGATCGACCACATTTGCAACCGTCAATTTCGGTAAAACGAACGCGATCGAATCATTCACCCAGCTAAAATCGGCTGTGATCACGGTTGGCAGACCGCAGGACAAGGCTGCGATCGCGCTTGCTTCAGTCATGGGAATCGATCGCCAGCACTGCATCGACCGAGTGAAGCACCTGCGCGAGGGCGGCGGCGTTTGAGCGATCCCAGATGCAAACCGGGGAATGGAGAATCAATCGGCCAACTGGTGAGCAACTGTGCGGGATGTTTCGCCGCAACTCGATCGAATGCGGCTAAAACCAAATCGCTTGGTTCACCTGCGGCAAAAATCATGAAGCGATCGCCACACCGCGATCGCTTCATTGGATGAAAAATTGTGGGATCAATGCCGGGATCGATCGTGCTGACCGACTTGATCCCCGCAGCTTCTAACCGTTGCGCCATCTTTGCTGAGGAGACGATCAGCCAGTTGTAATCTTTAAGGCGGTTGATTTCCAGCTTGTCGGACAGCAGCCAGCCAATTTTGAGGGGAGCTTCGATCGATCGATCCCCAGCGCGATACCGTTCCGGGACACCACGATCGAGCAAACACAAAACCGGACAGTCCGCCACTAGAATCGCAGGCAGTTGAGCCAAATGGTAGCGATCGAGCGGATTAGCGATCTGGCTTAAATCCGGTGGAGACAGCAGAGTGAGGCGGCAGTGTCGTTGAAGCTGAAGGGCAAGATTGATCGCGGTAGCTGTCCATGTGGAGCAGTGCAGCGCGAGAGTATCGATCGATCGTGCCGGAAAACTCGATCGCTGCAATTCCGCTGCAATTGAGGTAAAAACGCTGTCCCAATCGCTCGCCTGCGGTTGCCTAAATAGCCGCATCGTCGGATACCAAGGGCAGTTCGATCGATGCAGCAGCCAGCGCCAATCCGGGGAAAACGGCAGCACGACCCAAATGGGTTTACCCATTGCGCCCGCCAGATGCGCTAAAGCTGTATCGATCGAAATCACCAAATCTAGCTGGGCGACGATCGCGGCAGTATCGGCAAAATCCTGGAGGCGATCGCTCAGATCGATCACGTCTTCTGGGAGTTCAACAGTGCGATCTTTTTGCAGACTGTAGAGCGTGACATCGGGGATCGATCGCAGCTTGAGAAACTGATCGACAGGGCACGATCGCCGCTGGTTGATTGGATTTTTTGGATCGCCTGCCCAAGCGATCCCAATTTTGAATTTGCCTGGAAGCTCAATTGAGCGGGTTGGCTGCAAGTACGGAACGGGAGCGGGGATTGTGTCGATCGCCGTTTTCAGCAAATGCGGAACGCTGAGCAGCGGAGCCTGTAGATCGAAATCTGGTAGCGGTTCGCCTTGCGGGATCACCTGAGCGATGCCGGGAACGGAGGTGAGGAGCGATCGCAAGCTCGGCTGACATTCAACGATCACGCGCCCTTGCTTCGCCAACAGCGACACATAGCGGACAAACTGAATCGTGTCACCAAAGCCCTGTTCTGCCCACAAAAGCAAGGTTTTTCCGTTCAGCGGCGCACCGTCCCAGCGCGGCTGCGCTAATTTGCGAGGCGGATTGTAGGCCAGTCGCCAGCGCCATTCATATTCGGCAAATCCGGCCTGTAAGTCGCCGCTAATCAGCAGCGTGAAGGCATAGCCAAAATGGGCTTCGGCGTCGTTGGGGGCAAGCGCGATCGCCCGCCTGTGATGCAAAATTGCCGCTGCCGTCTGCGCCCACTGCGGCAAAAGTTTTGATTCCCTGACTCTGAGGTGGTGTTGGTCGTAGAAACTCGGTTGACCACAAACTCATCACCATCGGCTCCCGAAAGCGGCAACCCGTTCGCCCCATATTGACGAGCATAAATCCCTTGTCCAGAAGAATCAGTGCCAGTCCAAGTGACAATGAAGCCCCCCGTCTTCAGCACCTTAACGTTGGGGTTTGTTGGTTGCCCGCACTGGCGACGTTGACGTTAAACTCATCACCTAAGGATTGCCGTCT
>JAAUTJ010000434.1 GCA_012031475.1 Leptolyngbyaceae cyanobacterium SM1_3_5
ATGTCTTGACGCAGATCGAGGATTTTGTGGTCGAGGTCGTTGACGGCTTGGGCGGCTTGGTCAATCAAAGCAGGATACTGGCTGAGCTTCATAAGACTCCAACGAGTAGTAGGGAATTTAATAGGCGACAAACTTACGACGCGACCAATTCTTCTTGACGAAGCGGCGCGATCGCGATCGGACTCGGTGGCAGGCTGGCGTTTTCCAAAACCGTGACTTCTACGTTGATCGAGAGCAGATACGCCCCAGCGGGGATATCGCCCAGAGATTCGGCCACCAGCCGCGCCAAATCTGGACGTTCGGCGGTCATCGGGTCGCGCAACACGCAGCGATCCCACTCATATTCAGCGGACGGGTCAAGGCTCAGAACGTAGTGCTTCGACATGATGATGGGAGAAGCAGTTGATAGTTCTATTGTAGTGCATTTTCACAACGGCTGCACGATCGAGCTAGGCGGCAGCAGGTTCGGTCAAAGATGGGATAACCGCCGATTTTGAGCGGATTTCTTCAGAAGAAATAAACGGTTGATTCACATGAAATTATCTCTTTTTCTTCTTTTTGCCGTAGTGCAGACTCACTACATTTAGCGTAGGGTTTTCCGATCGCTGCTGCCCGTTTTGCTAGTACTAGTGTACTGTCTTCGCGGTGATTCTGCCAAAGGGGACTCGATCGCGTTTGGCGGCAAAAACTCTATGTTCTGTCGGAATGTCGATTCGAGGGGGGATCGCGTTTGGCTAAGCTCTTGCTGTCTGTCTCAGAGCATTTGGAAACCTGTGGATCTCGCCCAATTTGTTGATAAAAATCTTTACCTCTTCGAGCTACTCGTAATCGGCTTGATCTTAATGGGAGTCACGCTTGGCTCCGGCTGGATTACGCGCCTGCCGATTTCCTACGCTTTGATCTACCTTGTCGTGGGAATTGCGCTGAGTCCTTATGGCCTGAACATCATTCGGGTGCGGCCAGATGCCGATTTTTTGGAAAAGCTCACCGAAATTGTCGTCTTGGTGTCGCTGTTTAGCTGCGGGCTGAAGATGAATCGTCCGCTAACTGCTTGGGCATGGCGATCGACCATCCGCCTGATCGGACTGCTGATGCCGCTGACAATTTTTGCCGTTGCGATCGTCGGACACTACTATCTGAAATTCGAGTGGGGCGTGGCGATTTTGCTGGGCGCGATTTTGGCTCCGACCGATCCGGTTTTGGCCTCGGAAGTGCAGCTTTTTGACCCCGAAGACCGCGACGAGTTGCGCTTTGGCCTCACTTCAGAAGGCGGACTCAACGACGCGCTGGCCTTTCCGTTCGTCTATTTCGGCATTCACTGGCTGGAAAATGACCAGTGGCAGGAATGGTTTCCCAGGTGGGTCGGGATTGATTTGATTTGGGCGATCGCCGCTGGCTTGCTGATGGGAATTTTGGTTCCCCGTGCGATCGTGTGGATCGATCGGCGGTTGCAGCGGGCGCGTCCGGTTGACGATCTGATGGAAGATTTCATCGCGCTCAGCATCATTTTGGTGACTTATGCCGCGACCGAACTGATTTACGGCTACGGATTTATGGCGGTTTTTGTGGCGGGAATGGTGACGCAGCGCAGCTATCACAACCCGGAAAAACGACTGGCGCAGCTTGAATTTACCGAACGAATCGAGAAGCTGCTGGAAGTCGCGACGATTTTGCTGCTCGGATCGCTGCTGCGGTTTGAGCCGATCGCTCGCTTTGCCGTTCCGGGTTTGGTCGTGGCGGCAGTTTTGCTGCTGGTGATTCGACCGATCGGCACGATGCTGTGTACCTGGGGTAAAAATACGCACCTTGTCCGCCGCTTGCTGTTTGGCTGGTTTGGGGTGCGCGGGGTCGGTTCGCTCTACTACCTGTTTTATGCGTTTGGCAACGGGCTGGGCGGCGAGACGGGCGAAGCGATCGCCTGGATCACGTTCATTACGATCGTCGTTTCGGTTGTGGTGCATGGCATCACCTCCACACCGATCATGAACTGGTACGAAAAGCACCTGGAAACGCGCCGCCAAAAAACCGCAAGCTCGGACTACATTCGGCCTTGAGTCCAAAAAATCTCTGGCTGAGGGTCGATTTTCTGATAGCTTACTTACTGAGGGTCAGAAAGTGGCTCTTGCTGAACTGGCTTGCTTTACTGGGAGGAATTCGATGTCAATTTTGTTTCAACTGGCGCTGGGCGCTTTGGTGCTGCTGTCGTTTGCAATGGTCGTGGGCGTTCCGGTCGCTTATGCCTCGCCGCGCAACTGGGATCAGTCGAAGCGGTTAATTTTTATCGGATCGATCGCCTGGGTCGTTCTGGTTTTTCTGGTCGGCGGATTGAAACTATCTGGTGGTTTTAACGCTAGAGGAAGCGTTCAATCGAAATTTAACATGGCCGTTTTTGAAGGCACTTTTACTCAGACCGAACCGCTGAGATTTGCGATCGTCATCGGTCGCTTTAATGATTTGGTAACGAGCAAGCTGCTTGCGGGCTGTGAAGACTGCCTGAAGCGGCACGGCGTAGACATCAATCCGCACGGCACTCAGGTCGATCAGTTTTGGGTTCCGGGCAGCTTTGAAATTCCGCTGATGGCGCGGCAAGTTGCCCTGACTCGTCGCTATGATGCGGTGATCTGCCTGGGTGCGGTGATTCGCGGCCAAACGCCCCACTTTGAGTATGTTTCGGCAGAAGTCTCAAAAGGCGTTGCCGCAGCCGGATTTCAAACCGGAGTCCCCGTGATTTTCGGCGTTCTCACCGTTGACACGATGCAGCAGGCTTTGGAGCGGGCGGGCATCAAGGCAAATCTTGGCTGGGAATATGCGATGAGCGCGATCGAATGGCAAGCCTGATGCGTCAGGTGCGGACGATCGCGACTGAACCTTTTCCGACCAACGGTTTGCCCGGTTCAACTCAGCTTCCGGCTTCGTTGAAAAGCGCGACGGCGAGTGAGAGCGATCGATTTGACGAATCCGACGGCATGGGGGCTTGACAAGCAGGTGATATTTCGCGATACTGGTTAAGCGATAAAGCAATGCGGGTATAGCTCAGTGGTAGAGCGCAACCTTGCCAAGGTTGATGTCGGGCGTTCGAGTCGCCTTACCCGCTTTCAAAGATCGACTTTTATGCCGAATGTAGAGAGACGCGAGATCTCGCGTCTCTACGGTTGTGGATAGCATCAGGCATCGATCGCAACTCGATCGATCGGGTAGGCGACGCAGGCCAAAACGTAGCCCCCCTGCTGATCGGTGGTTGATAGGGCGGTGGGTGGCGAGTCATAACGGACTTGGCCTTCGTGCGATCGCACCTTGCAGGCTCCACAGGCTCCGACCCGACAGCCCGATCGAATCGATACGCCTGTTTGCTCTGCAAGTTCCAAAATTGAACTGGTGCCATCGGCGGAAACTTCCTGGCTAGAGCGCATGAAGCTGACGGCGGGCGCGGCGGGGACAGCAACTTTGGTTTGGGAGCGGGGCGGCAACACCTGCGGTTCGATGAACGGCAGAGCTTCGGCATGGACTTTGCCATTGCCATTGCCATTGCCATTGCCGTTGCCATTGCCGTTGCCGATGGCCGTTGGGAGCGGCGGCTTGACGATCGTGGGCTGCGTGGTCGGGCGGGACGCGGCTTTTTTGCCGCCGAAGCTTTCTTCCTGATAGTTTCGCATTGGGAAATCCATTGCTTGCAGCGTGGATTTGATGCTCTGCATGAACTCATTGGGGCCACAGACAAAGACCGATCGATCGAGCAGATCCGGCACCACCCAGTTGAGCATTGCCTGCGAAATCCGTCCGGTCAAACCCATCCAGGGCAAATTCACGGCGGGGCGAGTCAGCGTCACGGCGAGGTGAAAGTTAGGCATCTGCGTCGCCATCGTTTCCAGTTCCGATCGAAACACAATATCGTTTGGCGTCCGGGCGCTGTGCAGAAACACGATGTCGCAGTTGGACAGCGTATCCTGCACCCAGCGCGACATTGACATCATTGGCGTGATGCCGCTGCCTGCTGAGATTAGCAGTAACTTGGGCGGCAGATTGGGCAGACAGGTGAAGTTTCCCATTGGGCGATCGAGCAGACGGACGCGATCGCCCACCTTGAGGCGATCGTGCAGCCAGTTGGACACCAAGCCCGGAGGCAGGCTGGCATCGACAGCGGGGACGCGCTTGACCGTGATCCCCAGATGGTGGGGGCGGGTGGGCGAGGAGGAAATCGAGTAGGGGCGGATGGCGGGCTTGCCGTTGATTTCGACTTCCAGGTTGATGAACTGTCCGGGCTGAAAGTCGAACAGGGTAGGCGGTTCCGCGACGAAACAGAAAGTTTTCGCGTCCGGGGTTTCGTCGATGATGCGGAGGCAGCGGCAGACCAATTCGCCAGACTTCCAGGATCGATCGGATGGCGCAACGGGCGCAACTGCGGCCACAGCGGGCGGCGTCAGTTCTTCGATGTGCAAAAACGTTTCGCCAATTTGCAATAGATCTCCCGCGTGAATCGATCGCGTTTCATTCGGCGCAATGATTTCGCCATTCAGGACGGAACCGGACGTGCTGCCGACATCCGTGAAGTAGTACGATTCGTCGCGGTAGGTGATTTGACCATGAACGCGACTGACTTCCAGATTGGCGAGAACTACGTCACAGGACGGATTGCGGCCAATCATCCATTCGAGGCGATCGGGCTGGGTGGCTTCAAGTCTGGTGCATTTGGAACTGCTGCTGCTCGAAGTTAACGGATTTGATTTTGAGCATGAGGGGTGAGGGGTGAGGGGTTGGGTATTGGCGAAGGGGCGAAGCATTCGGCAAACTATCGCTGGCAACACCAAAGATTCCTAGCCGAATGCTTCGCCCGTACCGGGGAAATCCGCCCGATCGATCGAAATTAGCGGCGATCGATCGAGGGGCGTTTGCGTTTGAGGTGTTTGCCGATCGTTTTGGCGGTGGTTTCGATGTCATGGATGGGGACGGAGCGCTGG
>JAAUTJ010000435.1 GCA_012031475.1 Leptolyngbyaceae cyanobacterium SM1_3_5
TTACGGCGGAAGCGATGCCGCCGAAGGGAGGCGATCCCAGCCACATGATCGAGATGGCGAAACTGCTGCGCGATCGCGTTCATGCCGTCAACATCACGGATGGCAGTCGCGCCGTTTTGCGGATGTCGTCGCTGACGGCTTCAGTGATTTTGCTGAATCACGGCATCGAGCCGATCTGTCAGATGGCCTGCCGCGATCGCAATTCGATCGCCCTGCAAGCGGATTTGATGGGCGCTCAGGCGTTGGGGATTCGCAATATTTTGGCCTTGACGGGCGATCCGATTAAGGCGGGCGATCATCCGACTGCGCGGGGCGTGTTTGAACTCGAATCGGTTCGCCTGCTCAAGCTGATTCACAAGCTCAATCAGGGCATGGACGCAAACGACAAGCCGCTGCCCGACAGTGCGATCGAGATGTTTGTCGGAGCGGCGATCGATCCGCAGTGCGGAAGCTGGTCGGGGTTGCAGTCGCGGTTTGAGCGCAAGCTCTCAGCCGGAGCGCAGTTTTCCAAAGTCAACTGATCTGCGATTTCGATTGCCTGGAAAAATTATGAATCAAATTGCGGCGGGCTGCACAAGCCGATTTTGGCGGGAATTTTTCTGCTCAAGTCCGCAAAAAACGCGCAGTTTATCAACCGCAACGTTCCGGGCGTCCAGATTTCGCAAACGATTATCGATCGCCTCGAAGCGGCTAGCGATCCGCTGCAAGAAGGCGTGGCGATCGCGGCTGAACAGGTGCAGCAGGCGAAACAGCTTTGTCAGGGCGTCCACCTGATGGCGATTCGCCGCGAAGATCTAATTCCCGAAATTCTCGATCGGGCTGGAATTGCGCCGCTTTACAGCCATGATCTCGACAGCCATGACCTCAACAGTCATGATCTCAACAGCCATGACCATGAGCGAGTCGTTTCCTCGACTTGAAACCGATCGCTTAATTTTGCGAGCGGCCAAGCTGTCAGATGCCGAAGCGCTGTATCAGGTCTATGCCGATGCCGACGTGACGCGCTATCTCGACATGGATGCGATCGCCTCGATCGACCAGGCCAGACGCATCATTTTGCATCGCAGCGATCGCTTCCGCAGCGGTCAGGCGGTACGCTGGGGCATTGCCCTCAAGTCGAACAATCAGCTAATTGGGTCATGTGGCTTTTCGCTGCGTCCGGGCTTTCGCGCCGAAATTGGCTACGAACTCGCCTCGGCCTATTGGCGAAAAGGCATCATGAGCGAAACGCTCGCTGCTGTAATTGACTACGGCTGGCGATCGACCCGCCTCAACCGCTTTGAAGCCTTCACGATGCTGGGCAATATCGCCTCTGCTCAACTGCTGCTGAAGCTGGGCTTTCAAGAAGAAGGCGTTTTGCGCGACTACGGCTTCTGGAAAGGCTCCTTTCACGATTTGCGATCGTTTTCGCTGCTGCGGGGCGATCGTGGCGTCCCCGAACAATATCAATAATGGCTGGATCTAGATCTTTGCTGCCAAAAGTCATGGGCGGTTGAGCGATCGCTCCACTTCAACGAACTCGATCGCACTTTTCCCAATGAAGGTTGACTACAGCAATTTTATAAAGCCTTCCTGCTCAAAATGTCGGTCAGTCGTTAATGCTTTGGTGATACTGCGCTGACGCATTAAAACAAAGCTGACTGCATCACAGAGCGAATATGTTTTGTCTGGTCGATCGATCAAAAGTTTCATTGCTTCTCGATGCAGTTGTTCGTCCACCCAAATGGTTTCAACATCTGGATTGTCGAGCAAGTCCATCACAAAAGCCAACACCGCAGGACGAGGAAACCGACGAATTAATGCTAGAGCAATCAACTCAGCTAAAACATAGCTATGAGTCAAAAATTTCTGGTTGGCACGATCGAGTAATTGCACTGCTTCTTGATGCTGCGGCTCATTTTGATGCAGGTAGCAGAGCAGACCTGATGTGTCTAGCAGCACTAATTAATCTGATCCTTCATACTCGTTTGCGTAAGCTTTTGCCAGGTCAGCATCAATGCTTTCATTGTCGATGCCTGTTGCATATCCAAGACTAATTGCACCCGCATGACTCCTAAATCTTTGCCTTGCTGCTTCTTGCTGTGCTGCTGGCAAAATACTTACGCTGTTAGCTTGGGTGCTGATTGCAGCAACAATCCATTCTGCGATCGATAAACCAACAGCATTCGCTTTTTGCTGTAAGTCTGCATAAATCTCATCGCTCAGTTCTAAAGTGAGTTGCTGACTCATAAACATCAAGGAATTTGACAACTTCATCAGTAATTATAGCTTTTCGACCGATCGCCCCCAACTGATGAAGCGATCGCCCCACTCCAACAAACTCGATCGAACTTTTCCCAATGCTCAAAGTATTTTCTAATCGACTATGCGGCGACAACTTGTAAACGCAAACCAAGCGCTTTCAATACCTTGAGAACCGTTGCAAATTCTGGGTTGCCTTCAGTTGACAAAGCTTTATAAAGGCTTTCTCGTCCCAGTCCTGTTTCGCGGGCAATCTGTGTCATCCCTTTCGATCGAGCAATGTCTCCAAGTATCGCTACTATCAGCGCAGGATCACCCTCTTCAAGGGCAGCTTCAAGATAGGCCGCAATGTCTTCTTTAGTTTCTAAATGCTCTGCTGCATCCCAGGGAAAGGTTGCAAGTCTATCCATCATGACCTCCTATAATTTCTTTGCTAAATCTAAGGCTGTTTTGATGTCTTGCTCTTGAGTGCTTTTGTCTCCGCCAGCGAGCAAGATGATTAATGTATCTCCTCTTTGTTTGAAATACACTCGATAACCAGAACCATAATCAATTCGCAATTCTGATACCCCTTTGCCGACAGGTTTGACATCACCGGGATTACCCATTGATAGACGACGAATGCGAATATCAATTCGGGCTTTGGCTTGGCGATCGCGCAGGGCATTGAACCATCGGGAGTAGGTTTCAGTCTGGCGGACTTCAATCATGAATTAAGTGTATCCTGCGGGATACAAGCCAGCAACGATCGAGCCGATCGCCCCCAACTGATGAAGCCGATCGCCCCACTCCAACCAATCCAATCGATCGAGCCGATCGCCCCCAATTGATGAAGCGATCGCCCTGAAAGAAAAGCAATCGCCCCACTCCAACGAATTCGATCGAGTTTTTTCCAATACTGAAGAAGTTTTATGAGTTCTCAGTATTTAAGCTAATGCTCTGCATGAACCATGCCACCGGGTATCAGGAAATGGTGCGACGTGATTGGCATCGGCTTCACAGGTAGTTCAGTACTCAGGGCAATTCAGCTCTTCGCGTAAATTTAACCCCTATTTTCATTTGAGGGTTTTCAACCACATGGCCCTGGAGAACAAATTCATTGCGTTGAGGCCTACCCTCTAGCTTTATATTGAATTCCTTCATATCGCCAAATATTGATTGCAGAAATCCCCGATCATTTGTGCATTTGACTTCCGCTTTAACTATGTCGTTTTCCACTTTGTAGCTGCCGATGTAAACAAACGATGAATCGCCGCCGAATACACGCCCCGTTTCCATAACCACAACACCATAACCACCATCACTCGTGTTTGAAACAAACTCTAGTCCATACATCGCTTCCAACATTTTCCCTCCTTCACCCAAGAGTGTTAGCAATTACTATGCAGTAAGGTTTCAGCCTTAGATCCCCTAGTAGGTGGATAGGTCGAATCCTTCTGCGTAATAGGCTACTTAAGACGGATAGACAGAGTTTTTCCGCATATTTTCTAAATTTCTTGACCACTTTAGCTTACCGAACGATATCGCCCCTCACTTCACCTACCCCAACCTCCCCAATCGATCGCGCAAAATCTCCGCCTGCTTCTCTGCTTCAGCCAACGCATCTCGCGCACCTTGAACAACATTGGGTGGAGCTTTATCGACGAATTTTGAGTTGCTGAGTCGATCGCGCAACGAATTCGCTTCGGCCTCAACTTTGTTCAAATCTCGCTGAAGTTTTGTTGTCAGTGCTTCCACATCGACCACGCCTTCGAGCGGGATCAAAACTTGGACTGTGCCGACGACACCTGCGACCATTTGCGGCTGAGTTGCGGCAGGGAGGGCGATCGATTCCTCAGCAGCAGGGAGGGCGATCGGTTCAGCGGTGGAGGATTCGATCGCTCCCAACACCTGTTCTTTAATCCCATCGACTTTCTGACCGAGTTCAGCGCGATCGATCGCAAACAGCAGATAGCGGCGGGCGAACCAGACGAAGTAGCCGAAGCCAACGAGAGTAAAGAGCGGCTTTGCGAGAACGATGGTGTTGATTTCGCGAACCAGATCGATGACTAAGTTGCTCAAAATCAAAGCTAGTGAGAGATAGACGAGCGTTCGGCCTGACTTGAACAGCTTGCTTCTGTCCAGTTTCGGCATCGGCTGCGGGTAGAGCGGTTCGGGCTGGGCGATCGTCAGCTTTTCGACCTTCGCCAAATCTTGAATGTAGGCTTGGCCTGCCGTGAGGATTTGCTGTTCGCGATCGCTTTCGGTTTGCAGAACCGTTTGAATCTTCACGCCCGGTTTGATGTCCGCTTCGGCTCGCAGATTGCGAATCGTGCGGATTGCACCAAAGAGGAGTTCAAACTGCTGCTCAAGGTCGAGATCGATCGCGCCCGAATCCACAGCGGGAAAGGCTTGGACAGCGAGGAAGCGATCGTCTCCCGATTGCGTCAGCGTGTGCCAAACTTCCTCAGTGATGTGTGGCATGAACGGATGCAAAAGGCGCAAAATCCCGTCCAGCACAAAGGCCAGCGTTTGCTGTGCCACCTTGCGCGAAGGCGAATCGGACTGGAGGCGCGGCTTAACCAGTTCGATATACCAGTCGCAAAATTCCGACCAGATAAATCGATAGAGTGTATCGGCAACCGGTGCAAACTTAAATGCTCTAATCGCGAGTGACTTCATTGGCCACCGTGGAAAGTCGGGAATAATCCAGCGATCTCAATAGGCAGATCG
>JAAUTJ010000436.1 GCA_012031475.1 Leptolyngbyaceae cyanobacterium SM1_3_5
CATCACCCTGCTTTACTTCGTCACCTTCCTGGACGCGCACTTCGCGCAACACGCCACCATCCAGGGCACGAACCGGGCGGATCTGCGACGAGGGAATCAGTTCGCCATTCGCCGTTGCCACTTCATCCACTTTGCTAAAGTGCGCCCAGGCGATCGTGCCAAAAATCAGCAGCGACAAGCTTCCAGCCAGCAATCGCGTGTAGAGCGGCGGCAGTTCGCGGACGGCTTTTCCCAGTTCATACGACAGGTAATCTTCGGGATTGGCAAACTGCTGGCGGGTTTGGCGGGCTTGGGCGGCTTGCGTGGCTGGGGCGGGAGGCAGAGAGTCAAGCGTCATGGCAAAGGAGCAAATGCTGAAGAGACAGACAAACGTTTCGGCTATAGCGTTCCCGATCGCAGCGCAGAATCGCAAAGTTTTTCCTAACTTTGTCATACTTCTGCGATTTTGAAGGAGTTGTGTAAAGAATGATTGCTCAATTCCAAAATTCACTCTACTGAAAGAGTAGCTTTCTTTGGCATTTGAACATACTTCAAACACAAGTCTTTCTAAAGATAAAACAAAACAATGAACTTGAGTTTTACAGATCTTTTTACCAGCAGCTTAAAAGATCAACAAAGTGATCTTCACCCGTCAGAAGACGACGAGCAATCTGACTACCAACGCGACGAAACGGACGAACACTACTTGAGCGAATATCGCGATCGCAGCGCCAGCCAAACCGACAGCCAGCCCAGTGAAGACGAAAGCGCCAAGGACGATCGCTTCAGCCATAAAGGACACTTTTACAGCCAGGACAATCACGATCGCTTCGATCGCAACGTGAAGAACCACGATTAAGCGGGCGGCGTAATTGCTCGATTGCGACAGTCCCTTAGCCACAAGCGAATTGCCTGAGCGATCGCCCCATCACTTGTATCTTGCGGCGGCGTGGGCGGTTGGTCGGCAGGCAAATCACCAATTTGCGATCGCATCGTCACCAGCCACCAGCCATCCGATTCTTGCGACAGAAAAACCCAGTGATAGTGCTGAAGATAAATCGATCGATTATTCACATATTGCCGCTCCAAAGTGGTGAAGAAAATTTGCTGCGGGGCGGTTTCTATCGTTGGTAAATATTCACCGGGACCGAGCGAAAGCGGCTCAAACTCAGGCCGACCCGCCACCAAAACATATCCCGGTCGGCTTGCCGCAACATCTAAACCAGTGAACGATCGCTGGGTCACTCGGTTCGCATAGCTGGGCAAATCGCGCAGCAGCAAAATCGTCAGCGTCGGTAAATCTGCTGGGCAATCGATCGACGGACGAATTGGTTGTACCTCTGCTAGAGCCGGAAGCGGCATCAGCGCGATGAAAACAACGCCTGTCATCAACCAGCGATGCATACAATTAGCCCGTCGTAATTTCCGTACAGATGCGATCGAATGCGGCTGCTGGATCGGGGGCGGTCGTAATTGGACGACCAATCACCAGATAGTCGGCTCCCGCCTGAATTGCTTGAGCAGGTGTCATCGATCGCCGCTGATCGCCCGCTTCTGCCCAAGCAGGCCGCACCCCCGGACAAACCAACAAGAACCGATCCCCACAGATCGATCGCAGTTGCTTCACTTCCTGCGGAGAGCAAACTGCCCCAGCCAATCCACTGTCCTGCGCCAGTAACGCCATTTGCAAAGCGTACTCCGACAGTTCCAGCGGAATCTTCAGGTCAAACGCCAGCGATCGAGCAGTCAAACTTGTTAAGACTGTAATGGCAATCAGGTTTGGTGGGGATTGATTTGCGGCGATCGCTCCTTCATTTGCGGCGGTTTGTGCAGCCCTGAGTGCATCTTTTCCCGCTGTTGCGTGAACGGTGAGTAGATCGACTCTGTATCCGCCTGCGGCTCGACATGCTCCTGCCATTGTGTTTGGAATGTCGTGCAGCTTCAGGTCAAGAAAGATTTTTTTCTGACGGGCTTTGAGCGTTCTGAGAATGCTGGGGCCACTGCTGACAAATAATTCGAGGCCGACTTTCCAAAAGTTGACCTGTGGCAGGCGATCGATCCAGACAACGGCTTCTTCCTCGCTGGGTACGTCCAGCGGCACAATAATTTTCTCAGCAGGATTTGACATGAAATTAGGCCACGAGGCGAACGAATTTGTTTTTGCCAACTTGGAGAATTTTGCCGATTAGGTCAGCAGGCTGATCAAAGCTGAGATCAGCTTCTTGGATGCGATCGCCGTCTAGCCGCACCGCACCACCCTGAATTTGTCTGCGTCCCTCGCCACCGCTCTTACACAAACCGCTTGCGCCCAAGATGTAAAACAGCTTGGCGGGAAACTGAATGTCAGAGAGGGAAAATTCGGGGACGGATTGTGCCTGTGTTGTGTCACCCTGTACCAAAGTCAGCGCGGCGGTTTGGGCGGCGTTGGCGGCTGTCTCGCCGTGATATTGCCGGACGACATCAAGGGCAAGCAGCTTTTGGCGATCGCGGGGTGCATCGGGGAGGGAATCGATCGGCAGGTTGGTCAAAAGCTCCACATAGTCTTTGAGGAGGCGATCGGGCGTTTTCTCCAGCTTCGAGTACATCGTCAGCGGGTCTTCGGCCAGTCCGACATAGTTGTTGAGCGACTTGGACATTTTTTGAACGCCATCGGTTCCCAGCAAAATTGGCATCAGCAAGCCAAACTGCGGACGCTGCCCAAAATGTCGCTGCAAGTCGCGTCCGACCGCAAGGTTAAATTTCTGGTCGGTTCCGCCCAGTTCCACATCGGCCTTCAGCGCCACTGAATCGTAGCCCTGCATCAGCGGGTAGAGAAATTCGTGCAGGAAATCGGCGTTTTCTTTCTGGTAGCGTTCGGAAAAGCCTTCTTTTGCCAGCATTTGCCCGACCGTCATGGTTGCCAGCAAATCGATAATTTCGCTCAGATCCAGCTTGGCAAGCCATTCGGAGTTGTAGCGAATTTCCAGGCGATCGGGCGTCTCAAAGTCCAAAATTGGCCGCACCTGTTCCAGAAACGTTTTGGCGTTCTGCGCGACTTCCTCAGCCGAAAGCTGACGGCGCACCTGTGATTTTCCGGTCGGGTCGCCAATTCGAGCGGTAAAATCACCGATTAGCAAAATGGCCGTGTGTCCCGCGTCCTGAAACTGCCGCAGCTTGCGGAATACAATACTGTGGCCTAAGTGCAGTTCGGCTCCGGTCGGGTCAACGCCCAGCTTGATCCGCAGCGGGCGATCGCCCTGCAACCGCGCCACCAGATTTTCATCTGGGTTTGTGGACTGCGGCTGATTGGGAAAAATCTCAACCGTGCCGCGATCGAGCCAGTCGGGGCGATCGAGTGTTGTCGAGTTAGAAATCGTTACGCTCACGGGAATTCACAAAGCAGGTAGGAGGAAAGCAAAGCTGGGAAGACTGAGATTTTGCAGCGCACTGGTTCACAACGCACTGATGAGCAGCGTATCTATAATCGCAAACTTCTGTGCGACTGAAGTAGTTTCGGCTATATTGCAAGGCAAGCGTGAGTTAAAAATTTAGGGCAGGTTGCGATCGAAATGACCCAATTGAGTGGTGAAATGATACTCTGTCTATCTTGAACAGCCTGCTGGTACGCACCCCCCCATCCGCCTGAGTGCATTTATTTGTAAAGTTCTTTTCTCAAAGTAACTGCTGTGGCCTCCAATACTGCCCGCTCCAAAAAGCGCCCCCTCCGAACCGCCCGCCTCCGCCAAGGCACAGCCGCCTGCCGCCCTGCAATTTGTGCAGACGGTCGGCAAGGTCACGGCGGGCACAGTCCTCGGAATCACCATGCTTGCCAGTTCCGTCGTTGCGGGAGGACTGGTCGGGTTGGCGGTGAGCTTCCGAAATTTGCCGGATGTCCGGGTGCTTCGTAACTACGTTCCGGCTGAAACCACGTACATCTATGACATCAAAGGGCAGTTGCTTGACAGCCTGCATGACGAAGCCAATCGGGAAATCATTCCGCTGGATGAAATTTCGCCAGATTTGAAGCGGGCGGTGCTGGCGATCGAAGACGGCAGCTTCTATCAGCATCGCGGCATCGACCCGACTGGAATCGCTCGCGCCACGCTTGCCAACTTTGAAGAAGGCCGCACGGTCGAAGGCGGTTCCACCGTCACCATGCAGCTTGTCAAAAATTTGTTTCTGACGCCAGAACGTGCCCTCAGCCGCAAAGTCGCTGAGGCCGTGCTTGCCCTGCGCCTAGAGCAAATTTTCGAGAAGAACCAAATTCTCGAAATGTACCTCAACCAGGTGTATTGGGGACACAACAACTACGGCATCCAAACCGCTGCCCAAAGCTATTTCAACAAGCCCGCCTCGCAGCTTAATTTGGCGGAATCGGCAATGCTGGCCGGACTGATTCAAGCCCCGGAAGTATTCAGCCCGTTTTTGGACTATCCGCTGGCAAAACAGCGACAGGCGATCGTGCTGCACCGAATGCGTGAACTCGGCTGGATCACACCGCAAGAAGAACAAGCCGCCCGCGCTCAGCCGTTGCGACTGGGACAGATCACCTCGTTCCGCGCCAGCCGCTTGCCCTACGTCACCGAGGCCGTGACGCAAGAACTGATTCAGCAGTTTGGCCGCGATGCTGTTCTGCAAGGCGGAATGCGCGTCCAGACGACTCTCGACATGAACTTTCAGCGAATGGCTGAAGAGTCCGTGCAGTCCAGCTACCGGACGCTCCGCAGACGTGGGATTCGGGCGGATCAAATTGCGCTGGTGGCGATCGATCCGCGCACCCACTTTGTCAAAGCAATGGTCGGCGGCGTGGACTACGATCGCAGCCAGTTCAACCGCGCCATCCAAGCGCAGCGACAGCCGGGATCGGCCTTCAAGCCGTTTGTCTACTACGCGGCCTTTGCCTCCGGTCGGTTTGGCCCTCGATTCATCATCAGCGATTCGCCGTCAGCTATCGCGACGGCTACGATCGCTACGCGCCGCGC
>JAAUTJ010000437.1 GCA_012031475.1 Leptolyngbyaceae cyanobacterium SM1_3_5
TTCCTCCAAAACGATCGCACCGTCCGCCGCATTGCCGACTACATTGCGAAGAAAGTGGGCGATGACTCAAGGAATTGTATCGGGACGATCGCGAAGCCTACATCAAAGGCTGGCAGGATTTGGGCACGTTTGTGAAGTTTGGCTCGATGAACGATGACAAGTTCAAAAAGCAGGTTGAAGATATTTTGATCTACCGGACTTCGGCAGATTTGAGCGTGAAATCCGATGCGCCTGCGATCGAAGTGCAGTCGAGCGAAGAAGATGCTTGGCAGGAAGTCTCTGATTCGACCAATGCACCAATCAACACGCTGGACGGGCAGTCTTATACGACTTTGAGGGAATATCTCGATCGCAACAAAGACCGTCACGAAAATCGTGTTTTCTACTGCACCGATCCGGCGAGTCAAGCAACCTATGTGGAACTTCACAAGAGCCAAGGCTTGGAAGTTCTCTACATGGATTCGTTCATCGATTCGCACTTCATCAGCTTTTTGGAGCGCGAACATTCAGACGTGAAATTTGCTCGCGTCGATGCCGAAATTGACGAAACCCTGCTCGACAAATCCACCGAAATTGTTGACCCCAAAACCAACAAAACACGCGGCGAACAGGTCAAAGAAATCTTCGAGCAAGCGCTTAATAAGCCGAAACTGACGATTCGTACTGAAGCGCTCAAGGCTGATTCGGAAGCGGCTCCTCCCGCGATCGTCCTCGTCCCCGAAGCCCAACGCCGCATTCAGGAAATGACCGCTTTGATGACTCAGCAGGTCGCCCAGTTCCCCGAAGACCACATTCTGCTGGTGAACACCGCTCACCCGCTGATTCAAAATCTCGTCAACATCAGTCAGGGCAGCATCATTCAGTCGGGCGGCTCGTCTCCCTCTGCCGACCTCGCTACCCTGATTTGCCAGCACGTCTACGATCTGGCACTGATGGCGCAAAAAGGCTTTGATGCGGACGGCATGAAGGCGTTTGTGGAGCGATCGAACCAAGTCCTGACGCGCCTCACGCAAAGCTAGGGATTAGGAGTTAGGTGTAGGAGGACGCTTGAAAAGTCGGGCAGATTGTCAAAAAGCTCGCTCAATGTAAGCTGCGAATCGAAACGGACACAGCACTGAGAAAGCCATGAGTAGAGCGTACTCCAGCAACCTAACTCCTGCCTAGCTCGAGTTGATTGAACCCCTTCATTCCAACTGCTAAACCTGTTGGTCGCCCTCGTAAGTCGCATCTGCTTCAAGATCACTTGCTTCAAGATTAATGGGTGCAGCAAGCAACTGTTCAATATCGCCACGACGATACATCGGCTTGTGCAGCGTCGGGCGCGGTTGAATTCCGGCAGCTTCAACCTGTAGCTGTGCTTTGCGAACGGAACAGCCCAGCATGTCGGCAATCATTCGCAAGGGCAACCACTGCTGAGTCAATCGCTTCAGCAGCACCTCATCTTCAGTTTGATTTAGTTCTGCGAGTAAACGGTTTGCCAAGAGCCAGCAGGCGATCGTATCCGCTTCAGCCCGGTGCGATCGACCGACATTAAAGCCGAAGTGCTGCACCAAATCGGGCAGGCGACGCGAGGGCAAATCGGGCAGCAGCAACCGAGCGAGCAGAACGGTACAAAGCTGATCGGATGGCGATCGGGCAAAGTCCGTGCCCAAGCGGGCATATTCCTGCTGCAAAAAGCCGTAGTCAAATTCGAGGTTGTGCGCGGTCAACACGCCCGATCGCAGTTGCGGTTCGTAGCTGGGCAGCACGTCACTGGCAGGCGCAGCCGCATCGACCATCGCCTGCGTGATTCCGGTGAAGCCGATGATATACGGCTGCATCTTAAGCTGAGGATTGATCAGATCCGTTTGCTGCTGGATGATTTCACCGTCTGGACTGGCGCTGAGAACAGAGAGTTCGGTGATGCGATCGCGAGAGGCATATTTCCCCGTCGTTTCAACATCCACGACGGTGAGCGATTGCCCACTCAAAGAACGGTAGTAGCGCAACAGGTCGATCGATTTCACGGCAGTAGGTGACGAATCTAGGAAGCGTTTATTCTATCAGGCGATTTCTTATTCACGGCCTTGATTGCGAGTTTCCCACACCAGATCGAGCAGCTTCACCCAGCGGCGATGCACCTGTTTGGGGGTGCATTTGAGAATTTTGGCGATCGCTTCGTCCGATCGCGACTCAGTTTGCACTCCGCCCACACCGACGCCTTTGAGTTCCAGCAGTTGCCGCTGGTCGGGCGAAAGCGTTTTGACAAAGGCTTCCCACTGCGGACGCGACAAACCGAGATTTTGATCCAAATCGGCTCCGAGCCACTGGTGGACAAGTTGCCACTTGTGCGATCGGGCAAACTTCTCGACGTGATACTTAAAGCGCTGCTGCAAGTAGTCGCGCTGGCGCGGTGTCAGACCGAGAATCGAATCGATTTCGGGCACGGACAAATCCTGCATTTTCAAAGTGAGATAGTCGGCGCAGTCGGATTGGCCTTGGGCTTCGAGATACTGGGTGAGTTCCTGGACGACGCGATCGCGCAGCACGGATTCGGCGGGATCGGTTGCTTCTGAGACCATCTGTTCGCGGACTTGCTGGACGAGCGGCGATCGACTGTGGCTTTCGGCATCTTCGCCTTTGGCCGTTTCGACTGCGGCTTCCATGTCGAGCGCGGTTTCGGGCGGCTGACGTTTGGCAAAGCCCTGGGCACGCAGCACGACTAGCTGCTGGTTGCGCTGACCGGAGAGCGAGATGCGACGTTTGGCGTAATGTTCGGTAAAGGCCATGTATTCCGCCAGTTCTAGCCGAGTGCGCGGGCTGTAGTCGGCGGGCAGGTCGGCTTCGCGGCGAAACTGCTTCAGGGCTTCAATGTAAAAACCTTGTAGAAAGTCTTCGATCAGGCTGTAGCGTCCGCTGAAACCCAAGTGCGATCGACTGGGTGCAACGTGACGATAGACCATTGCGCTCAGGTGGCTGTGCAGTTCCACGCGACCGCGCCGCGACCCAAGCTGATAGTAGCTGAGGCATTTTTGCAGGCGATGGCGAGCCAGCGTCAACTGCCACGTATGCTGCTGGCCGGATGCCTGGATGCGATCGCTTTTTTGGCAGACGCGATCGACTTCGGTGGCAATGCGGCAGGCGACGGCTTGGGCGGTGGCGGAAGCAGCGGGAATTTGGGCAGTCAGTTCTTGCAGCAGCAGATGCGTCAATTCTTCAAGATTGAGGTAGCGATCGTTGCTGGTAGCAGAAGCAATCAGCAGTTCTTCGGAATCGGTGAACGTCTGGCGGGTTTTGGTAGGTTCAAGGTTCATTACGGCGGTCCTGGTAGTTGCACAGACAGTTTGGAGTCAGGGCTGGAAGTGGTATAAACCGCGACACAGAACTATAGGTTGGTCTGGCGATCGCTGCGGAGGTCATCCGCTCGGTTGCCCGCTGTGACTCATGAAACTGTCTACAGAACATTGGTCGAAAACTACAGGCAACAGTGCCTTTAGCTAGGTCAGTTTCTCAGGTGTCTGTCCGGATGGGCTGGAAAGGGCGATCGAACCCACAAAAATTCCCCTCCCCCTCCAACTGTCACAGTAGATGAGTAGACAGTTAATCAACCGGATGATTTTTCCTAAGCAGTTTCACTGAGTTCTTCAACGCCCGACTGAATGGCCTCCTCCCAGCCCAAACCGCGCCGCACTAGGGTCGGCGTATCCGTGCTGAGATCCAAAATGGTCGAAACCTGCGTTCCCGGTTCGCTGCCGTCGTCCACAATCAGATCGACCATGTTCTCGAAGCGATCGAGCAGTTCGGCCTGCGAGATTTGCGCGGGTTCCGGCTCGTCTTCCACGACGGGATGCGCGGACGTGGAAATAATCGGATTGCCCAAAGCGGCCAGCAGTGCTTGCGAAACCGGATGATTGGGGACGCGAATTCCCGTTGTTTTGCGCTTGGGATTCATCACCAGCTTGGGAACCAGCTTCGTCGCAGGCAGCAAGAAAGTATAGGGGCCAGGAATTAAATGCCGCATCGTGCGATAAGCCCGATCGGTGACGATCGCATACTGCGAAATGTCTGACAGGGAGGGACACAAAAAACGTCAGCGGCTTATCGTTGGTCAACTGCTTGATTTTGCGGACGCGATCGATCGCCTGTTTGGAGTTGAGGTCGCAGCCGATCGCATACACGGTATCGGTCGGATACAGCATCACCGCGCCCGATCGCAGCGCAGAACGGATTTGCTCGATCGTGCGGGACTGCGGCGTTTGTGGATGAAGCGAATAGATCGTTGCCATGCTCATGCACCTCAAAATCCTTTACTCATGTTTAATACTGACAGAATTTAAGTTTCGATCGTCCGGCTGCTGAGCCTTGAAGACGGCTGACTCAGGGTTTTGCTTGGGTAGGAGGCGTTTGCCCTAGCCAAAATCCAGAGCAAAATCCGGGTGCTTTTGTCCCAATGTGCCAGAATGTGCCACGATTAAAAACCGAAGACGCACATCAGACCAGCGATCGCTTAAGACATCGCGCCAAACGAAAGCATGGAGTGGCACATCACCGACGCGCAAAGCTTACGAATTATCGATCGCGAAATTGGCGATCACGTCTTTTCGCCTTCGGAATACGAAATTGTGCGGCGCGTCATTTACGCCACAGCTGATTTTGACTACAAATCGCTGATTCGCTTTTCCGATCAGGCGTTGCAGGCCGGAGCCGCTGCCCTTGCTGCTCGCAGCACGATCGTCGTCGATGTGCCGATGGTGCAGGTGGGCATCACGCCGATCATCCAGGAAACCTTTGCCAATCCGGTCTATTGCAGCATGGAAGCGCTCACCCGCCCGCAGCGCGAAAAGTCCCGTGCCGCCTGGGGGAATTGAAACGCTCGCCCCGCCGCTATCCCCGAAGGCATCTTTGTGATCGGTCAAGCGCAAACCGCCCTCAGCGTTCTGGTAGACCTGATTGAGCAGG
>JAAUTJ010000438.1 GCA_012031475.1 Leptolyngbyaceae cyanobacterium SM1_3_5
CCGGGCTTGGCCACCGGTCCTGGGCCGGGGCGTTCTGCCCTTTGGCAGCACCACGCACGGCCACCGGTTCCTTGCCCCCGATCCGTTTGCCGCTGGCGGGGTTCGAGGAGTACCGGGAAAAACTGCGGGCCGCCTTCGTGATGCTCGACCGCGAGCAGCGCAAGGCGAAGATCGCCGCCGATGCCGCCGCCCTGGCTGCCGCCGAGGGGCTGACCGTGGCCCCCCGATGACGGGTTGCTGGACGAGGTGGCCGGCCTTGTGGAATGGCCGGTGGCCCTGATCGGCACCATCGACGACATGCGCGTTGGTGAGAATTAAGCCGTTGCTGTCAATGATGAAGCCTGACCCAGTGCCTTCTTCGACGCGGGTGCGCGGCGACTGAGACGGATTAGTGGGTTCGCCAAAAAAGCCGCGATTGAAAATGTTGGGGAGTCGAGCGGAAACCGTCCGCGATGAATCGATTCGCACCACCGCAGGTCCGACTCGCTCTGCTGCTGCCGCAATGAAGTTCGGATTATTCGCAGCCAACAGTCGCGCCGTTCCACCGCTGGTTGGAGCGGCCACAGGTTTCGCTTCCGGCTGAACGGGAGAAGGCTGGGCAGCAGCTTCGGGCGGCAGGGCGGTGGACTGGAGCCAGCGATCGCCCAAAATCACGCTCGTTGCGCCCGCAACCCCCAGTCCCAGATAGACCAGCGGTTGCCACCACGCTTTGGTTGCCCGCCGATCGATCGGGCGGTCATCAAACGGCTCCGGGTTGAAATCGTTGGGAGGACGATAAATCATTTTCATATGCGTGAATGGCCGCGATGAAGGGATTTGCCGCTGGGCGATCGCCGTTCATTGCACTTCCTCTATTGTGTACCAGGTTAACCGCAAGCCAGCAGCATCAAGAAACGCAAGTCGGAGATCACTAGCCATCAGTTTAGGAAAGCAGTGTGACAATTGAGTGACATCTCTACGCCAAGCGCGTGAATGAAAAGCAGTGTGAGCAGGCAATTCACAGAGTTTACGGGCGTTGAGTGGCGATCGCCAGCCGCACACCGGGAATCGATCGCACCTGATCCATCGCCGCCACAACTTGACCATGCGGAACAGCAGCATCGGCATTGATCACCACAAGGGCGTTGGGATTGGTTTGGGCAAGAGTACGCACCTGCACGGCCAGTTCGTTCAGCGCAGTCGGCTGACGGTTGATGAAAATCTCGCCTTGCGGATTGAGCGTCACGACAATTTGACTTTGCTGATTGGTTTGCGTCGAGTTGGCAGTCGGCAGATTGACGGGCAAGCCTTCCGATCGCGTCAAAAACAGCGTAGACAAAATGAAAAACGTCAGCAGCGCAAAAATCACATCGATCATCGGCACGATGTTGATTTGGGCGGGCGTGTCGGGTTCTTCAGGTAGGCGCATAGGGATGAGTTCCGCGATCGTAGCGGCGACGATGCAGCAATTCTAGCTGACCGCCATATTCTTGAATCAGCGCAATCTGGCGAATGTAGAGGCCGCGAAAGGTGTTGGCACACAGCAGCGTGAAGATCGCCACAATCAAGCCTGCCGCCGTTGAAATTAAGGCTTCACTGATTCCCGCCGTCACATTGGCCGACTGCGTTCCACCCAAATCGCCAATTCGCAGCGAGGCAAACGAGCCAATCAAGCCCAAAATCGTTCCCAAGAGGCCGAGCAGCGGCGCAACGCTGATCACCGTTTCAAAAAAAGTGTTGAAGCGCTTTAGAAGCGGAATTTCAGCTTGGGCAGCACTTTCCAGGGCAAGGCGGAATTCATCCGGTGTGGCCTGCTCCAGTTCCAGCGCGGCCAAGAAAATGCGGGCGATCGGCAAGTCGGCATTTTTTTCCAGCAGATCGATCGCGGCTTTGGGACTGCGGCGATATAGCCCTAGCGCTTCGCGCATCAGTTTGGTTTGCCGACCCAAAACGCGCCGCCAAAACAACACGCGCTCCAAAATCAAAGCGGTGGCAACCAGCGACAGCCCCAGCAGCGGAATCATTGCGATTCCGCCTTGAATCAGGATGTTGATCAGCGACATTGCAGCGGCTAAGTTCCCGGAAAACGCTCTATCTGAGCATAGCCGCTAAAGATCAGATTTTTGCCTTGCGTCTCCAGTCGATTGACCCGCAGCAAAACGCCATCCAGGTCGAAGCGATCGAAATCCACCATGCCGTTGAGAATTTCGACAAACGCCTCCGTGACAATTTCCGACAGGCCGCGCTGCGCTTCAGGAACGCTATCCGGCTCGAATTTCGCGTCCGCAAAGGTGACGCGGCGGCGCTTCTCGACGGCGATCGTAGCGCTGAGGGCGATCGGCAAATCCTGACAGTTGGGCAAATCGGTTTTCGCCAAAATCTTGACGCGATTTTCGGGCTGAAGCTCAATTTGCACATCGCGAAACGTCACGGGTTCGCCGCCAGAAAGATTGGTCAGCGGCTCCATGTCCACGTTTTGCAGGCGCTTTTCGACCAGTTCGGCTTTGAAGGCGCGGTTGATGCCGTCCTCGGTCAGCGTCACCTGCGCGATCGCCTGAGTGGGCTGCTTCAGGCGAAGTTTGCCACCCATCACCGCACCGGGATCGATCGACACGGCATCGGTTTCAAACGCAATCTCTGCTGCTTCAAACTGCCTGCGGATCACGAGATTCCGCCCGGTCATTTTGAAATTGTCGATGCTGCCCTGAAGCAGTTTGCTGGAGGGAAAGCAGCGAATATCCACTTCCACCGACTCGCTCTGAGTGAACAGATGGCGAATGGACTGGCTAGCAACGGCATTGAGCATCCGTTCGCCTAAGTCAGTTCCTCGGTTTTTTGAACCAGTAAGTCCACCAAACATGCGGTTGCCTGTTCACGACAGTCCTTCCACTTGTAACAAAATATGACCGAACTGACAATCTGGTTAAATTTTTATTAAAAGTATTTGACTTTCTGATATGTCGCGTCCTAGACAGACTTGCTTGCTAAACCTCTGATTGAACGGCGGCGATCGATTACGCTATAAGCAGCGGCTTGACCGTACAATCTAAACTTACACCTGTTTGTTCCCCGACCTGGATGCCCAAAGCTGGGATTATCTACAACGACGATAAGCCGATCGCCTGTCGCGTGGCTGAAGACTTGCAAGACAAGCTGACCACGAACGGCTGGGATGTCCGCATGGCAACGGGCATCGGCGGCATTTTGGGCTACTCCAAGCCCGATCGCCCCGTTTGCCACACGCCGATCGAGCAGCTTGCTCCGCCCGGATTCGATGCGGACATGCAGTTTGCGATCGTCCTGGGCGGCGACGGCACGGTTCTCTCCGCCTTCCGGCAGGTTGCACCCTGGCGAATCCCTTTGCTGACGGTGAACACCGGACGACATGGCTTTTGACCGAAATCTACCTCAATCAGCTTCCGCAGGCGATCGATCAGCTAATCGCAGGCGAATACGAAATTGAAGAACGCGCCATGCTCTCTGTCCAGCTTCGGCAGTCCGAAACGGTGATTTGGGAAGCGCTTTGCCTCAACGAAATGGTGCTGCACCGCGAACCGCTCACCAGCATGTGCCACTTTGAAATTGAAGTCGGCAAGCACTCGCCCGTCGATATTGCCGCCGATGGCGTGATCATCTCTACCCCAACTGGATCAACCGCTTACGCACTTTCGGCCAGCGGTCCCGTGATCGCTCCGGGCGTGGCCGCGATGCAGCTTGTGCCAATTTGCCCGCACTCGCTGGCCTCTCGCGCCCTCGTCTTTGCCGACACCGAACCCGTGCGAATTTTGCCCGCCACCCCCAATCACCTGATCATGGTCGTGGATGGCAATGCCGGATGCTATGTGCTGCCCGACAATCAGGTGCGAATTGTGCGATCGCCCTACTCCGCCCAGTTCATCCGCCTCCGCCCGATCGAATTCTTCCACGTCCTGCGCGAAAAACTCGGCTGGGGACTGCCACACATTGCGAAGCCGACTTCGGTGGAATTGCCTTAAGTGAAGGCAGGAGGCGGGAGGCTCAAACCCTCGTTCTACCTCCTAATCCCAAGCGCCTGCGTTGGTGATGCCATAGGCTTGACGGAGCGATCGCAAACGACAATCGAGCAGGTCTTCCGTGTTGATGAAGCCGTCAATCTTGCGGCGATAGCCCCATCCTTCAAGAATTCCTGCAAGGTAGAATCGGCAAATCTGGAGCGGATTGTAGTAGCATGTCCCGCTCGATCGTCCTCGCACCGCATCCCACAGAACTGCGAGAAATAGAGCGATGCTGCGCGGATAGTAGTACCAGGGTCGTCGCCAGGTCAAAGCTGTCAAGAAGATGCCGTCGAGCCGGACTTCTTCGGGCAGGCTGGTTCCGTAGCCTGTGACGACGTGCATCATGTCGTGTTTGTGCAGATCAGTCCAGGAAACCGTCACCCAGCCGACCTGTAAATCGGCGTTTTGCGTAAAGTCGGGGTGTGCGGCGTAGTAGCGATCGAGTCCTTGCCGCAGCGTTAATTCAGCCATTGCCGTTCTTGCAGTTCACCGCTTCATTGTGGTCGCGGCGCGATCGATCGGACAAATCAATGGTGGCAGTTTGGCGATCGGCTGTTGAATTGCGATCGGCTGTTGAATTGCGATCGCCCCAATCCTAGCGCCGCCATGCCATCCAGCGCGACGTAATCGGCTTGAGCTTTTGCAGCAGCGTCATTCCATGTGCAGCCGCCACGTTGCTCAGCACTTCGGCCTGAGTCGGATAGGGATAAATTGTGTTGGCGATCGATCGCAGTCCTAACCGATTCGTCATTGCGAAGGTAATTTGCGTAATCAAATCTCCGGCATGACGAGCCACGATCGTTGCGCCAACAATCTGATCGGTTCCTTTGCGGACGTGAACTTTGGCAAATCCTGCCGTTTCCCCGTCGATCAGGGCGCGATCGACCCGACTGAGATTGATTTGGAACGTGTCTATCGCG
>JAAUTJ010000439.1 GCA_012031475.1 Leptolyngbyaceae cyanobacterium SM1_3_5
AACAATCGGCGCTAACTCCATCACATCGCAGCCAATCACCGAATGCGCCTCAAACACACGCCGCAAAAAGGTAGTGAGCGAGTACCAGTTTAAGCCGCCCGGCTCAGGTGTGCCGACACCGGGAATCAGGGTTGGATCGATGCCATCGAGGTCAATTGTGAAGAAAACTTTCGGCGTTTGGATGCTAGCCAAGGCGCGTTCCATCCAGTCGGGCTGCATGGCAATCTCGCGGGCCCGAAACACCGTTAGCGGTTTAGATTTGATTAAATCGGCTTCCTCTCGGCAGATGCTACGAATCCCGATTTGCACCGTTGGCAGCCCCATATCGACAATTCGCCGCATCACGCAAGCATGGTTGTGGATCGAACCTTCATACTCGTGGCGCAGGTCGCCGTGCGCGTCGATTTGCACGACCGTGAACGGTTCACCCTCCCAGTAGGCGGCGACCAGTCCGGTTGTGATGCTGTGTTCGCCGCCGAGTCCAATTACGAACTTGCCGTCTGCGATTAGCTTCGCCGTCGTTTTCTGCGTGATATCGAGCATTTCTTCGGCAGAAATCGATCGATCGCCCCGTGTGTCCGCGATCGATTCGTGCGTGTAAATGCCGACAGGCCAAACTTCCTGCTCTAGTTCTTCGTCGTAATATTCAACCTGCTGAGAAGCATCAAGAATGGCGGCGGGACCGTTTTCGCAGCCGCGTCGGTAGGTGGTTGTTGCCTCATAGGGAATCGGCAAAATCACGACGCGAGCCGTTGCGTAGTCTGTGGCAACGTCAGCGCCGAGAAACGGCAAGGTCAGAGCAATAGAAGTCAGCATTTCGATCGCACAAAAGGACATTCGATCTTGACATATGAACGGGGCGATCGACAAAGCGGTTTTTGCTAAGCAGCCTGCTACTCGCCTTCGACCTGTTCGCGATATTCGTCTGCCGACATTGCCTCTTCAAGTTCGCTCGGATCGTCGATCCGCACCTTGAGCAGCCAGCCTTGACCGTAGGGATCTTCGGCAAGCTGTTCGGGCGCGTCGAGAATCGGATCGTTGCGATCGACGATCGTGCCGGAAACGGGCGCATTCAAATTCTCGACGGCTTTCACGGATTCCACCGTGCCAAACGTTTCGCCTTTTTCGATGCCGTCCCCGACTTCCGGCAGTTCCAAAAACACAATGTCGCCAAGCTGATCGACGGCAAAAGCCGTAATGCCGATCGTGGCGATGTCGCCTTCCAATCCGGCGTATTCGTGCGTATCGAGATATTTAAAGTTGCTGGGATATTCAAAAGCCATTGGTTCAACCCTTTTGGTGCTGACGTAAATTATTTCGCAAAACGGCTATTTCGACACGGGAGAAACTGCCGCTTCCGCTCGATAGAACGGTTTTTTGACGACGATCGCCGGATAATTCTTGCCACGAATCTCCACATCGATCGCCTGTCCGACTTTGGAGAATTCAGTGGAGACGTAAGCCAGCGCGATCGCCTGATTCAAGGTGGGCGAAAGCGTTCCGCTCGTCACTTTGCCGATCGCCTTGCCATCCTGCAAAACCGGATAGTCATGCCGCGCAATGTTGCGCCCCTGCATTTGCAGCCCGACCAGCCGCCGCGAAACGCCCTGCTGTTTTTGGTTTTCGAGATCGATCGCCCGACAAAATCCCCTTTGCTATCGAGATGCACGAGCCAGCCTAGTCCAGCCTCCAGCGGCGTTGTCATTTCGTCGATATCCTGACCGTAGAGCGCCATTGCTGCTTCCAGCCTCAGCGTGTCCCGCGCACCGAGTCCGCAAGGCGTGACGCCCGCCGTGAGGAGCGATCGCCACAGTTCCAGCCCCACATCGGGATCGAGCATAATCTCGAAGCCGTCCTCGCCCGTATAGCCCGTCCGGGCAAAAAAGCTGGGCGAACCAAGCAAATTCGCTTCCAGATGGCCGAAGCGCGGGACAGCGGACAAATCGGCATCGACAAGCGGGGTAAGGGCGGCGATCGAATCCCTTCCCTGCACGGCAATCAGCACTTTGCGGGCGGAAAGATCGGTAAATTCGCGCTCGTCAAACTGCTGGAGCAGCCAGATTTTATTTTTGGCGATCGTCGAAGCGTTGGCAATGATGAAGACCCGCTCCAGTCCTGCTGTTTCGCCCTGATGATACACGATCAGATCGTCCATAATTCCGCCGTCCGGATTGAGGAAAACCGTGTATTGCGCCATTCCGGGCTGGAGACGCGCCAGATCGGACGGGACGAGCTTCTGGAGGCGATCGATCACGCCTATCCCCTGCAAGGCAAACTTGCCCATGTGCGAAATGTCAAACATCCCAACCTGCTGCCGGACAGCTTGATGTTCCCGACTAATTCCGCCAAACTGCACGGGCATTTCCCAGCCGGAAAAAGGAACAAGTCTGGCAGATTCTCGATAGATCGAATAGAGCGGCGTTCGCAACAGGTCAGAATTCACCACGATTACGGAGTCCTCAAAGCACTGTTTCGATCGTAATCGAGCGAATCAAAACAGTTGCGGTAATATTTAGCTCATCCTGTCTGAGCGTTCTTCAACGATCGATCGCACAATAAAAAACAATCACAGAAAACAATTGCAGCAGACAATTGCTTATCTGGCGATTTGATAAAGTCAAATTACAGGCGTTGGAGTGGGAGCGATGCACATTCTTCACGGCACTTGGATTCCAGAGCAGACGGCCAGCTTTGTTCAAGCCGGAGCCTTCTACTTGTGGGTTGAAACTTTAGAACGGCAGCGAGTCCGCAAAACAGTTCCGCTGCTGCATTTGAATCATCTACCCAAAGAAAAGCTGGCGGCATTTCTAACGGAAACGCTTGGCATTCAAGCCGTGCCCAATCAAAAATTAGAATCTGAAATTGCTTCGTGCTATTTTCTGCTACCGAGTGTCGATCAGCAGCCTTGCCCCTCGCCGGAAATGACACTTTACCTAGAACAAGAGCTTCCTGAAACTGGAAACTGGCAGTTTTGGCAAATCGATTGTTACCGTCCGATCGCATGGATTAAAACGAGTTCTTACAGCCAGGTTAAAGTCACTAACATTGTCAAGCTTCTCAACGAGCTACACTTCATTGCGCTGCATAACCTCGCAGAAATTCAGCTTGGAACAGACTTGCTGTTTTGGTATCACTATACGCAGTTTTTCAAGCATGTTATTTTGCAAGATGGCTATATTCCTGCATTAAAGGCACGAAGCGCAGAAGGAACATCACGCACCACTACTAAATCAGCAAAACGCAAATCAGCCACTCCAGAACTGGAAATTTATCAAGGTTGGGAAATTGTTTCAGCAACCTACGAAGCCGAACTAGATCAGTATGCAGCCTGGATGCCCGATGTTTGTACGGCAGGTTTTGCCACACTGCCCGATCGACCGCAGCGATATGATTCAGCCACTTTATTGCGGCATTTTTCAGAAGTATTGCTGACTGAAATTGTCACGCATACGCCAACCTCTGCTGCCTTTGAAAAACAAATTCTAGACACGATCGTTTGGAACTGTTTGCATCCGGGGCATCCCTGGAAAACTGCCGAAGGACTCAAGCACTATCAGCAGTGGAAAACCTGGCGCGATCGCATCGATCGCAGTCAAACTCAGCTTCCATTCAACCTTTGCTTTCAGCTTCGATCGCCCGACAAACCCGAAAATGCTTGGACACTAGAATTTCAAATTTCATCGCGTCAAGACCCTTCCGTGCGAATTCCACTGCTTGACTACTGGCGCTTGCGTCCGACTCAGCAGCAAGCGTTAAATCAACAGTTTGGCGATCGATTTGAGCAGCATTTGCTAATGCAGCTTGGCTATGCCGCTCGCATTTATCCGCAACTATGGACAGGACTCGAAACCGATCAGCCGACCGGGATTTTTCTCACCGTTGACGAAGCCTCAAACTTCTTAAAAGAGTCCGCCTGGATATTAGAAGATGCGGGCTACAAAGTGATTGTTCCGAGTTGGTGGACGCCGCAAGGCTGGCGACGGGCAAGAGTGAGAATGAAGGCGGGCGGTCGCAAAATTGGCGGCGATAAAAAGAGCAAGCAGTATTTTTCGTTCGAGACTTTAGTGGATTATCGCTATGAATTATCGATCGATGGCGAGCCAGTCAGCGAACAGGAATGGCAGCAGCTTGTCAATGCCAAAACCTCGATCGTGCAGTTTCGCGGCGAGTGGATGCAGCTTGATCAATCCAAGATGCAGCAAATGCTGGATTTTTGGAAAAAGCACAAGCATGAACATCCAGAATTGAGCCTGCTGGACTTCATAAAGCTAGCGGCAGAAGGTGTAGACGGCATCGAACTGGAAGTCGATCAAGACGAAACGCTAGCAGAAATGTTGAACCAGCTTCAAGATAGCAGCCGCATTGAAATTCCAACTGATCCACAGCCGCTCAATGGCACATTACGAGTTTATCAAAAGCGCGGTTTAGGCTGGCTGCAATATCTCGAAAGTTTAGGGTTGAATGGCTGTTTAGCGGACGATATGGGCATGGGCAAATCATTTCAGGTGATTGCTCGTTTGGTGCAGGAACGCGAACAGAATCAGCCTTTGTTGCCCACTTTGCTGATTGCGCCTACTTCAGTGATTGGCAACTGGGAAAAAGAAATTCAGAAGTTCGCGCCGCAGTTGCGATCGCTTCTGCATCACGGCAACGATCGGATCAAAGAATCCGAAACTTTTAAGCAAGCGATCGCCAATTGTGACGTTGTGATTACGTCCTACACGCTGATTCGTAAAGATGCGGCTCTGCTCTCTGAAATGACGTGGCAGCGCATCGTGATTGATGAAGCGCAAAACATCAAGAATCCGAAAGCAGCCCAGACCAAAGCCATTCTGAAACTGCCCGCCCAACATCGCCTCGCCCTAACTGGAACTCCCGTTGAAAATCGGCTGCTCGATCTGTGGTCAATCTTCAATTTCCTCAATCCG
>JAAUTJ010000440.1 GCA_012031475.1 Leptolyngbyaceae cyanobacterium SM1_3_5
TCGGATTTGTCCACTTTCCGACCGTCCGCGCTCCACTTCAGCCAACTTTCACCTGAAGATCTGCGATCGCAATCTCGCGCTGTTGGGTGGCCGCATCGCCGCCGCTGGCTGAGCGGAACAGAGGCAGGCCGATGAATGAAAGGATGCTGTTCACGCCTTGAACGGGATTGGTGAAGATGTTCAAGACGTTATCGAGAAAGCCGCGCTGCTCTTGAACCACGATCGAACCGGGGATCGGTGGCCTGGTGGGGTCAGGAACTCGCGTCACGGTTTCGACCTGAATCAGATCTTGCAGCAGTGGCTCAAAAATTCCCAGCCGGATTGAAGCCTGATTGTTCTCTCTCGCCATTTCGATGCGCTCGTTAATCGCCTCAATTCGAGCATCAATCTCCGCCAAAGTCGGATTATTAGAAACCGCCATTTCTTGCAACTGCCGCACACAAACCTCTGTGGCATCCAAGCAGGGAAGCTCGCCCATCATCGCCGCCCAAGTGTCATCATTAACCGTCATCTCGATCAGGCGATCGATCGATTCTCCAGGGGCTTCGAGCGGGTTGGTTTCGTCCTGAATATCCTCCGGGCTGATAGTGTCCTCGATGGCGGGTGGCTCGTCGCTAAAGTCGCTGAACTCGTTAGGGTCGCTGAAGTCATCAGCAGGGGGTGGATCAGAAACTTCTGGAACTTCTAGAACTTCTTCGATCGGTTCCTCAGTTTCGATGGGTTCCTCTGCCGGAACTTCTAGAATTTCTGGAACTTCCACAGGCTGATCAACGGGCGGCTGGTCGTCTGCGAACTGTGCGCCGCTGGCCGGGGGTGGCTCGTCAGTTTGCGCCCTGACTGGAGCCGGAAACAACCAAAGTAAGCTCAACAGTGAGAGCCTGATCAGCTTGCCCTTCAAATTTGATTCGCCCGATTGTGCCACTGTAAGGACTCCTGACCGCTGAAAGTTGGAATAGCTGAGTTTCAATCGTGCTGAGTTGCCCTTCAAGCTGAGCAATTTGGAATAGTCGCTGCTGCTCTTGTTCTTGCTGGTTCTGCAACTGTTCTGCCCGTTGTAGTCGTCCCTGCTCGATGGCGATCGCCCGCTTGCTCATCTCCAGAGAGTGCAGATATTCCTGATGCGATCGTTCCGCCTGTGCCTGCGAGAGTTGGGCTTCGGCTAGCTGTAGGTCAGCATTGGCCTGGTCGAGTTCCTGCTGGCGTTGGGCTAAGACTTGGGTTTCGTGTGGAATCGTCGCCTCTGGCAGGTCATCACTCGGCAAGCTGGTCAACATATCGAGCATTCGCTGCTGTTGCTGCTGGGCGCGTTCCTGCTGCTGAATCATGACGCGCTGACGCTCGACGGTGGCAACCTCATCGAGAAAGCTGGCGGGTGGAAGTCCGGCCACTTCAGGGATCGATCGCGCTGGTGGTGGTGCTGCCGTTGGCGTCTGTAGCTGCTGAATCTGAAGCTGAATCTTGCGCTGCTGGGCTGTGAGCCGCTGACGATCGCGGATTCGATCGCTAATAATTTGCCCCTGCTGCACCGATTCACCTTCTCGAACCTTGAGATCTTCGGGAGCCGAAAGCGTCAATCGCATCGTGAGCCGCTGGCCGCTGCCGCTGCCTTCTGAAGTGATGACATTCGGATCATCCGCAGCCGGAACGCTCTGCGAAACCGCCGCACCATTGCAGCCAGCCAGCAGTAAAGCACAGAACAGAAGAATCGGAATCGATCGCGTCCTCATGAGCGCACTTTGACAATGAGTTTGCCGGACAGTATCCAGAATTCCCGCAGAACTTCAAGCTGTGAGGGTTTGGCGTTGGCAAGTTCCACCTGACCACCGAAAACGCGCAGGGATGAGAACGATTCAAGCTCTAGGGGCAGTTGCACCTCTGCGATGTCGTCTAAGACTAGAGAGCCGGACAGGTAAGCGTTCTGGGGCAAACGTGCCATTAGGTCAGTGACGGCGAGTTCCTGAAGCTGCAAGGTGTCTGCCGTGATGGTGATGCGATCGCCCAACTCAGTTTTGATTTTGTTGGGGCGAATCTGCACATCAGGAGACGTGCCAATTTTGTAAAGCCGTTGATTCGTGAGCGATTCCCCCAAAACATCGTTGTTGGTGGCTTCGAGAACGACAAACCGATCATCGATCGCCTGATTGGTGTGGCTGTGCAAGCCCTGGACTGAGATCAGCACTTCCTGAGCCGCGCCGTACTTCTGAAACAGCGTGGCCGCCGTCGTCACGTCTGGAAAGAACGATCGGGCGAACTGCTCAGTAATGCCGCCAGCGCTGGACAAATTGATGGAGGCGATCGCCAGAAAACCGTGATTCCCAGAACCCAGTATTCGGCGGGAGACTGCGATCGTAGCCTTGCGCGTGGGTTGCCGGGAATCACAAACCTGGCGGGAGAAGGCCAAAAAGCAGCGACACCTGACTTGGTGAATGAGTCACTGAACCAGCCGCAAAAATGCCCGATGTTGAGCGCTGCCCACTGCTGCCAGTAGCCGAAATAGATGAGGGGACTGGAGACGATCGCCAGAGCAAGAGAAGAAGCAAAACTATGGGTGATGGTTCTGTGGGGGAATCTCTCCTCTAAGAATCGAGCGATCGGAAAGATGACCTTGCCCGCCATTGATTCGGTTGTGTCGCAGTCGGGAAGCTGTGAGCCAATGAGAGAACACGCTAAAACGAAACCGTTGGCTGTGCCGAGTGAAATTGAAGTGGTGGTGATGGCGATCGCAGCATGAGTGATGGACATCATCGGCGGGATGCCTCCCATCGCTGTAATCGATCGAGAATGAAGAATGAGAGTTTGAACCAGCGATGACGAAAACAGAATGAGAACAGATGGAGAGAAAGAGAGAAAAGCAATCGATCGAGAAAAGAAATAGAGTTCATTTTTCAGCGGTTTAGAAGTGCATCCATCAAACCAAAGTCAGAATAGAAAAGAGAAAAAGAGAGAAGATCGATCGAAGAAACACAAAAAAGAAGCAAAAAGAGAGAAAATCTAGCACCGTATGGAGTACTTGGATGCCAAAAAAATAAATTTATTTTTGGCACAAAACCCCTCAAAGCCGCCTTCCGCCTCGATTTGCGGCATACAGCACCGATCGGATGATCACAGCCGCCAAAGTCAGTAGTCCGCCCATCACGTAAATCACTTTGTCACCGAGGCCAAGCCCAACAAATCGCACAATTCCGAGCAGCATCAAGCCTGAAATTAGAAAAGGTGTGCCGTCAATGTATTGATGATGGTCGCCTGTTGAGCCTTCAGAAATGCCTAAAGCTGCCTCTCGAATTACACGCTTAGCAAGGGCTGGGTTATTGCCTGCACGTTGCTGTAATTCTGCCAATTCACGAGCATCAAGCTTGAGGTTGTAAGACTCGCCTTCCTGCTTCATCAGCGATCGAATCTCGTCATCTTTAAGGATTTCAAGCTCGATTCGAGGCACTTTTGTAAAGACATCTTTGGCAGGCGGATTCGAGGCAAGCATTAACAGCAAGCCGCCCGATCGCAAAACATCTTCGAGCCAATATCTGAGAGAAGCTGACCATCTGTGAGCATCATCAGCAATCAAAAGGGTGTGCGATCGTTTGAGGCGATCGAGCAGATTTTCCCGCAGTTGAGCCGCTGTAAGCTGCTTGGGTTTCTCGTCGTCCGTCATCAGGGAAACGCCTAGCTGGTCTGCGATCGCCGTCAGCGTTTCCTTCGCGGCTCCGGCATAGTTTGCGAGTGCCACGTCATAGCCTTGGGCTTCGAGTTGTGCCTTGACCTGTTTGGCTAAAGAGGTTTTCCGGCTCCGGGTTCCCCCAAGACCAGCAGGGAATTGGACAGGACAGCCTCGACAATGCGATCGGTTTCAGCCCGCCGCAGGTCGATCATGCTGCTGCCTCGCTGTCACCGTTCAGCTTGCGCGATTCCTTCCAGGCCGCGACTGTGCGCCGACTGCATCCCTTGCCGCTGTGCAGCTTCACATAGTCGATCAGGTCGCTGTAGGTCGATTTGCCGCGTGTCCAAGCCTCATCAAGTAGAGCCTCGACTAGTTGAGCGCGGGTCATTTGTGGCTGTGGCTCAAGCTGCGGCTCTGGCTCTGGCTCGGTTGTGGGGAAATTGGCATCGATGTATTCAATCAGTTGGCTGCGGCTCATGTGAATCGTTTCAGCCTGAGAAATCGTCTCCAGTTCGATCGGGGTCAGTGCTTCTCTGGCGGCTGGTAGCAGCAGTGGGGCGGGTGCAGCTTCCAGCAGGGCGATCGCGTAGCGCTGGCGAAGCCCCGGTCGTTGCTCTAGCCGTGCCGTGTCACTCAGACCATAGAAAAAGCCATCAAGAAAAGCGGCGATGTTGCTCAGAAGTTTTAGCAGCATGATTTGTTCCTAAACGCTGCTCTACTGGTACTGACCAACCCCAGAACAGGACAAGCAAGAAAGTACCGACAATTCCCTTAAAGTTTCGACGAAGGGAGTAGTAGCGCTGGCCGTTCTCCAGTCTGGAGACAATATTGCCACTGTTGACCAAATTGCGAGTTTGCCTGCGTACCTGCTCATACGTGAGTCCGGCGCGTTCTGCCCACTGGTCGCGGGTCAGTTCCTCGTTGGGCTGGATGTGATCGAGAAGCTGCGATCGCGTGTCTCGACCTTTGGCAGTTTGCCTGTACTGGATGCCGTGCACAGGAAAATGTAAAGCGTTCTCCCTGTTTGGCAAGGGGCGATCACAGCAAGCAATGGTGAAAACCCTTAATAAGTGGGAAATTTACTCAATCTTCACCGAGAAGCCGTTCGCCTTAATACAAGTGCGGTACTTCCACCCAGAATCAAATCTAGGATTGAAGCAAAGTCAGGGCAAACACATCTTGCCATCAAAGGGCGAATTTCTGACCACTGATGAGAATTTTCTCAGCAAACCTTGCTTGTTGACACCGTTATTCTCCAGCCCTAGC
>JAAUTJ010000441.1 GCA_012031475.1 Leptolyngbyaceae cyanobacterium SM1_3_5
CAAAGAATTTGTCGATCGCTTCGAGAAGAGCTGATTAGTGAGCTGAGTTTTTGGCTGTTTATAGGTCTGATTGCTGTGCTGATTTATGGGCTGCTTATTGGACTAACTTATGGGCTAGCTTACGGGCTAATTGGGATAATTATTGGGATAATTATTGGGCTGATTATTGGACTAATTCTTGGGATAATTATTGGGCTGATTCTTGGGGTGATTAGTTGGCTGATTGGCGGGTTGATTAGCGGGCTGACATCAGATATTCAAACTCGCTTTCAGCCAAATCAAGGCATCAAAAACTCATTTATAAATGCAATTATTTTTGGCGCGATTGTCAGTGTGATTGCTCTCCTTGTATTTGCCGTGTTGTTTAACTCTTTCCTTGAACCTCTTCCTCTCATCAAAGAGAGACTTACAGTTTTTTGGGTTCGTCTCTTTTTTATTTTTGTTAATTTTGTTCAGCTTTTTTTCGAGGTGGCGGAAATGCCGTGATAAAGCACCTTCTTTTACGCCTCTTCTTGGCTCGATATCGCTGCGCTCCAATCTGCTACGATCTTTTACTCAACTACTGCACAGAACGCCTACTGCTACAGCGGATTGGTGGCCGCTATCGCTTCATGCACAAACTTCTGCAAGACCACTTTGCCAAGATGGATTTAAGCTGAAGATGAGACTGAATCTTGCAAATTGCTCTTATCATCGAAGAAACGTCGCCATACAAAACTGATGCTGAAAACGGTTGAAGGAATTTATCAAGACGGCAAAGTTGAACTGGCTGAACAGCCGCAAACGACGGGCGATCGCGTCCAAGTTCTCGTTACGTTTCTCGATGCTAGCACCGTTGATCCCGCCAAACTTCGTCAACTAATCGACCAGCTTGAAACGATCGCCGGACTTCAGCAAGGCTTTGAGGAATTGAACGCTGGACAAACGCGATCGATCGTGCAATTTTCCGAAGAATTTCTCAAGCAGTGCAACACCCCTCTTTACTCCTACGATGTTGAAGATTTTGAATTGGATTTGAAAAATCTACGTGAACTAGGACGGCTGTAATTGCTATCAGCAACCCCCTAATCTTTAGGTAGTTTGTCGCGAGATTTTAGTCCGTCTTCGATCAGGATGAGTGCCATTTGGGAGAGCGATCGCCGCTCCTCATTCGCCAACACCTCTAACGCCTGCTTCACCTCATCAGACATGTAGACAATTACTTTTGGTTTCTGACTGGGCATCGATGAGAGGAACGGTTACAAGATGAGATGCCTGAATTTTAAGTCCTTGCAGATCACAGTAAGTTGATCCCTGACAAAGTAATCCTTAAAAATCCTTCACGGATTTCGGTGACTTACCTGTGATATAGTTTGGATGACAACCCAAAACAACACCCGATCGATCGAGCTTGGAGCCAAAATCGCACGGGTGCTGTTGCTACACGCAATGGTAGTTTTCTTATGACGCCAGAAGATTCATCAGAATTTGATGCAGGCTCAGACGACGATTTAATTTTGGAAGCCTACAAGCGCAGAGCCGAGCGGCGGCTGGTCGAAGAACTGCTCGATGCGATTCGGCAGGCGAACGAACCGCGACCCTTGGTGATTTTGGAGCGCACTCAGGCGGATTTTTTGCGAAACTTGATGCTGGATTTGATTGCGGGGAATGAGTCGGCTCGGTTCGCGATCGATCGACTCCGCATTGGGCTAGATTTGCTTGACGGGCGCACCTAGAGCCTGCTTGAGCATTAGCAACCTTCAGCGCAAGTTAGCTGCAATTCCTGCGGGCATCCGGTCATCGATCGCACCAGTAAGCGCACAGGAGATGGAGGGCGATCGCGCTAACTCTGAAATAGCAATTTTTCTAGCGCATGTTCTAAACCGCTTGATTCGGTTTGTTGCTGACACCTTTGCCCCCTAAGTCCCCCAAAATTGGGGGACTTTGAGGACTTCGGAGGCTGCAAAGATTGGGGACTAGGGGGCTTTCGAGGGTTTTAAAACACTGCTTAGTATAGGTTGGTAAATTAGAGCTAATTAGCCTGTCCAGTTTTACAGGTCAATCTCAATCTGTAAGCATTTCGGTGGTAGTTTGTTCTGACGAGTTGCACACCAGTTCATCAAGTAGGACGATTGGAAAACTGCTCTGATCCGTTTGCTAGTAATTGCCCGATCGATCTAAAACAAAGTAGATAAATAGTCAAAACATTTTATGCGACAGTCCAGCGAGATTCAGTACAGTAGTGGTGTTGTGCCCATGCCATCTGGCGATCGCAATCCGGTTGTGTTGATTCACGGCATCGACGATACGGCAGCGATTTTTCACAAAATGGCTCCCTATTTATATCTGCATGGCTGGCAAGTTTACAGCCTGGATTTGAAGCCAAATAATGGCGATATCGGACTCGATCGATTGGCGCAACAGGTTGCAGATTTTGTCGATCGCACCTTTGCTCCCGATCAAAAAATCGATCTGGTTGGCTTCAGCATGGGCGGGATCATCAGTCGGTATTATGTGCAGCGGTTGGGCGGGATCGATCGCGTCGATCGGTTCATTACGATCGCTTCTCCGCACTACGGCACCTGGACAGCTTATTTTCGTCCGAACGTCGGCGCTGCCCAGATGCGGCGCGGCAGCTTATTTCTGGCCGATCTCAATCGCGATGCAGACATGCTCGATCGCCTCAATTTCACGTCAATCTGGACGCCGCTCGATCTGATGATTGTGCCTGCTGCCAGTTCGCAGATGCCCGTTGGGAAATGCGTACAAATTCCCGTTTCCGGTCATGCCTGGATGGTGAACAGATTCGCGCAGCCTGCAGGCGATCGCCGCTGCCTTAGCGGAACCGTTGCGGTCGATCGCCTTGACCAATTGAAGAACTTTTGTAGAAGTGGCTTGATGACATCCGGCGAAAGTGCCACACTAGGGGGTTAAGATGCAAGATTCAAAGTAGCGAAATTCCCTTCGTTTTCCAGAAATTAGCAATGGTGTCTAAAGACGATCTGCAAACTGCCTTAAAAGAAAAATACGGCATTAACAAAAATATCAGTCAGGCACTTGATAAAGCCGAGTGTGAAAGACTGCTAGATTTGCTGGCGACCGAGCCGAGTGCGGTGAAGCTGGCAAAATCTTTTGCTGAAAAGAATTCCAGCTTGGGACGCAATAATGCCTACTATGGCGGGCTGCGAAGTCAGGCGGAGAAAAAGCTAGAAAAGCTGAAGGTTGAATATCAGGAATTGGAGGAATCGATCGCCCAAATCGAAACTTCTACAGTCGCTCTCGAAAGCCGTAAGCGTCAACTTGAACTCGAACAGCAACAGCTTGAACTCGAAATTCAGAACCTAGCCGTTAGAAACAGCAGCTTAGAAACAACAGTCAGTAAACTGGCCTCTGAGAAAGAAGAACTGGTTGAAGTCAACGACGAACTGAAAAAAGAAAACAAAGCGCTCAAAAACATCATTGATGAAATTCGCCTGAAGCTGACGATTAACCTGAAAAAAATGCTTCAGCTTGAAGATAGCGAAATTCGCAAAGCGCTTGCTAAACTCTTCAAATCTACGCAGGGTTAACGCGATGCCGCGCCAAAAACGACAATTTAGTGGCCTAAGCTATCGCGAAGTGCAACGCGCTAACTCGCAAAATCGCAAAAAGCTCCACAAGTCGGATCAAAAGCAGCTTAAGACAGAAGGCTATAAAAATACAGGCTGGGATCACGTGATTCGGCTCTATCAAAAGATTGAAGAACTGCTCGATCGCTATCAATACGCCGATCTGGAACTCGATGAATTATTCCTAGAAGCCGATCGCATCGGGAACAAATATCTCACGTCCGAAGAGATTGAAGAATACAATCAAAAGCTTGCGAAAGAAGTCAGTGAGATTGAGGAAGCGATCGACCAGCAGTTTCCCGATGCTGAAGTGGAAATCATTGATTTTGGTGACCGAAAGAAGACTCGATCGCGCTAATAAATCGCCAATGAACTATCAAGATAAAGAACTCAACGAACTATTTAAGCTGGCGAACAAAATCGGTCAATCGTCGCTATCACAAGCTGACCGAACAGGATTTTGAAAATTACCGGAAGTTTGATCATTGGCGATATGTGAACGGGGATGGCGAATGCGGCACAACTGAAGAAAGCCGGGAATGGGTGAAGGATCATTCAGATTGGCACTGTCCAATTTGTGACGAACATTTTTCGCAAAGAGGCGGAAAGTCGATCGATCACAAACTGCCGCGATCGCAATATCCCTGGCTGTCAATGGACTTCAAGAATCTGTGGGTGATTTGCCTTGCCTGCAACCAAGAAAAGGGCGAAATGCACTGGTACGAATATGAGCAGTACATCTTTATGAACTATCCCAATTTATATTTGAATGTGCGATCGGCACGACCCAAGCAGCTACTTGAAGCGCTCAAGAACTAGCAGGCACGGGAACATTGCCATCGCCAATCTGAGTCAATTCGGATTCGCCAAAAATCGCTGAGGCATGCCGATAAAACTTAAACTCCATCAGGTTATGAAACGGATCTTCCAAGAAGAAAGTACGATGTTCCAGCGGTGTGCCGGCAAAGCGATCTTTGGGAGATTGGTGGAATTTGAGATCATGTTTGAGGGCGCGATCGCGCAGCGCTTCCCAATCCGATTCATCGGTAAAAATCAAGCCAAAATGACGCGGATAAATGCCTTTTTGCGGGGTCAGCGGTTCATACGTCAGATGCGCGACAAGCTGATGTCCGCCTAGATTTAGAATCAAAGAATTGGCGTTTTCGCGTCCGATCGCGCAGCCCAAGCCGTCCGCATAAAACGCTTTGGCGCGGGCAATATCGGCAATGGGAAAGGCAAGGTGAAAAATGGTCGGCTGCATGAAAAAAAAGAGAGTCGTGAATTACTCTCTCTATCAAACTCAAATTCGATCGACAATCTTCGCAAAC
>JAAUTJ010000442.1 GCA_012031475.1 Leptolyngbyaceae cyanobacterium SM1_3_5
CGATTCATTTCAGTTTTTCGCACCTGGAGTTGATCAAATTGCTCAGGAAGGTCGCACCGTAACGCTGTCATTTGATCCGATCAAGATTTCTGCCGCTGCTTTGATTCATCAAATTACGGCAGACTATGAAATTGCTGATTTGCTGGTTGAAAATCCGCCGATCGAAGAAATCGTTGCTGAGCTTTATGTCAAGGTTGGAGGTGCTTAAATTGACTGCATACAGGTCGCTGTTTATCGCTCGATTTGCTCTGCTGCTGCAATATCGATCGGCTGCTCTAGCGGGTGTTGCAACCCAGCTTTTTTGGGGATTTCTCAAAGTGATGATTCTGGAAGCATTCTATCGTCATGCCGCTTCATCGCAACCAATGACGCTGAGTGAAGCGATCGGCTATACCTGGTTGGGGCAAGCATTTTTGATGGCGATCGTTCCCTGGTCAGCGATCGCGAAATTCAAGATTTAATTCGTTCCGGCTCGATCGGATATGACCTACTTCGACCTGCGGATTTATACAATTTCTGGCTAACTCGTGCCCTGGCAATGCGGACTGTGCCGATCGTTTTGCGGGCAATTCCGATTTTGTCGATCGCGCTGTTGCTGCCGCTGTTTGGGCTACCGCAGTGGTCGTTAATGCTGCCTTCATTGCCTGCCTTGATTGCCTTTTTGCTGGCCTTCATCAACGCCATTCTTTTATCTTCAGCATTGACGATGCTGCTGACCGTTTCAATGCTGTGGACGCTATCGGGTGAAGGAATTAATAGCATTGTTCCCACGCTGATTATTTTTTGTTCGGGAATGGTTGTGCCGCTGCCGCTTTTTCCTGATTGGATTCAGCCGCTTCTAAACGTCCTACCCTTCTCTGGACTGCTGGATCAGCCGTTTCGTTTGTTTACCGGAAATCTTCCGCCTTCCGCTTTGCCTAGTGTGTTGATTCACCAAGGGTTTTGGATCGTTGTGATTACTTTGCTGGGGCGTTTTCTAGTCAGTCAGGGTGTCAAGAAGCTGATTATTCAAGGAGGATAATTGTGAATACAGCATATCTTTATTGGCGCTATATTGCTGCGTCGTTTAAATCACAAATGCAGTACAAAATTTCCTTCTTACTGCAAATTGTGGGGCATCTTTTTGGCACGGCGATCGAGTTTTTCGGCATTTGGGCATTATTCAGCCGCTTCACTCAAATTGATGGCTGGACACTGGCTGAAGTTGGTTTATTTTATGGCCTGATTAATGTTGCTTTTGCCTGTGCAGATGGCGCTGGGAAAAGGATTTTGATATGTTTGGCAAAATTATTCGTAATGGTGATTTCGATCGATTGCTGCTGCGTCCGCGATCGACTGTTCTACAGCTTTTTGGAGTTGAATTGACGCTGAAGCGAATGGGTCGGCTTGCTCAAGGGTTGGCGGCGATGATTTGGTCATTGATGGCGCTTCAGATTCCATTTACGCTGTCAGTTTTCTGGCTGCTTAGTGCTGCGCTGATTGGTAGCGTTTCCCTGTTTCTAGGAATTACGATCGCACAGGCGACGCTGACCTTTTGGACGATCGAATCTTTGGAAATTATGAATATTTTGACCTACGGCGGTGTGGAAACGGCTCAATATCCATTCTCAATCTATAGCAGGTGGTTTCAGCGATTTTTTACGTTTTTGATTCCGCTTGTTTGCGTCAGCTATTTTCCGCTGCTTGCCGTACTCAACAAAGTGGATAATTTCTCTGTGCCTGTGTGGATTTGCTATGTTTCTCCGATCGCCGGAATTGTTTTTTTGCTGATCGCTTTGCGGCTGTGGAAAATTGGAGAGCGCCACTATTCTTCGACGGGAAGCTAATAGTTAGCGCGATCGATTGAACGGTTGATTCAACACAAAAACCGCAGGGACGCAAAACACTACGTCCCTGCGGTTTACATTGGCTTATGCGGTGATGAAGTCCCAGCGCGTCAGCGTTTGCGACTGCACATCTACCAGAGTGGCGAGCAGTTCACCCGTGCGCTGAATGTTGATCAAGGTGTTTGCTGAATTGTCGCCTGCGCCCTGAGCGATCGACAGTTCGTCAAACGTTAAACCGTTCTTCAAACTGACAAAATCCTTGCCCGCTGCGAAGCTGTAAATCAGGTCGCTGCCTGCGCCTGCCGCGACAACAAACTGGTTGCGACCGCTGCCGCCATAGAGCGTATCTTGACCGTTGCCGCCTTCGAGGAGGTTGTCGCCTTCTCCGGCGTAGATCAAGTCGCTGCCGTCGCCGCCCAGCAAGGTGTCGTTGCCTGCGCCGCCTGCGATCGAGTCGTCGCCAAAGCCTGCTTCGACATAATCGTTGCCCTCACCCGCTTCGATGCTGTCGTCGCCGCTGAAGCCGTAGACCAAATCGTTGCCGTCACCTGCGGCGATCGAGTCATCGCCCGCGCCGCCATCGATCAGGTCGTCACCCGCGCCGCCGTCGAGCGCATCGTCACCCGTGCCGCCGGATACGAGGTCGCTGCCCTCACCGCCGGAAACTCGGTCATCGCCAAAGCTGACCATACAGGTTGTCATTGCCTGCGCTGCCTGTGATGATGTCGTTCCAGATGGCGTCGTCGCCTTCTTCAAAGTCGCCTTCAAATCGATCGTTCTCTTCCGGGATCTCTTCGCGATCGCCGTCCGGGGTGTCGCCATAGATAAAGTCGTTGCCCTCACCGCCGTCAAGCTGGTCAGCCCCGTTTCCGCCTTCGATGTAGTCGTTGCCGAGTTCGCCTGCGATCGAGTCATTGCCGTCGCGACCATAGATCTGGTCGTTGCCGTCACCGCCTTTGATCTGGTCGTTGCCCGCTTCACCATCGAGGTAGTCGTTGCCCGTTTGTCCCAACAGCAGGTCATCGTCGTCACCGCCCCAGGCAAAATCATCGCCCGCGCCAGCGTCGAGATAGTCGCGGCCTTGCTGACCATAAAGCTGGTCGTCGCCGTCACCCGCTTCCAAGCGATCGTCGCCCGTGCCGCCGTCGAGGTAGTCGTTGCCCGTTTGTCCATAGAGGCGATCGGTTCCGTCTCGGCCATAAATGAAGTCGTCGCTTTCGCCGCCGTCCAGGAAGTCGCCACCGTTACCGCCATCCAGCGTGTCGAAGCCCTGCTGACCGTAGAGGCGATCGCTGCCGTCGTTCCCGAACAGCACGTCGTTGCCTTCGTTGCCTTCCAGGTAGTCGTCGCCCGTTCCGCCGATCAAGCTGTCGTCGCCTTCGCGACCATAAAGCTGGTCGTTGCCCGCGCCGCCGTCCAAGTCGTCGTTGTCCAGTCCGCCGTCGAGCAGATCGTTTCCGGCCTGACCAAACAGCGTGTCTTTCCCGGCCTGACCAAACAGGCGATCGATGCCATCCCCGCCGAAAAGCTGGTCTTGGTCGTCGCCGCCTTCCAGCAAATCGTTTCCGGCTCCGCCATCGAGGAAGTCTTTTCCTTGCTGGCCGTAAAGCTGGTCGTCGCCGTCTCCACCGGAAAGCGAGTCTTCGCCTGTGCCGCCATCGAGCAAATCATCGCCCGTGCTGCCGTCCAAGCTGTCGTTGCCCGCCTGCCCGTAGATCTGATCGTTGCCGCTTTGTCCCAGCAGGCGATCGTCACCGTTCCCGCCTTCGAGGTAGTCGTTTCCGGCTCCGCCCTCAAGCGCGTCGTTGCCGTCTTCGCCATAAAGCTGGTCGTTGCCGTCATTGCCAAACAGCTTGTCGTCACCTGCCCCGGCTTTGATTTGGTCTTGGTCTTCATTGCCGGAGAGCGTGTCGTTGCCGTCGCCGCCGAAGATGCGATCGTTCCCCGTGCGCCTTTGATGGTGTCGTCGCCGCCTTCGCCGTAGATCAGGTCGTTGCCGCCCAGTCCGCAGATCGTGTTGTTGAATAGATCGCCAATCAGCAAATCTTCAAATTCTGAGCCTTCCAGGTTTTCAATGCCGATCAGCGTGTCGCCTCTGGCATCGCCTGCCCAGCCCGTTCCGGTCGTGAGGCTGACGCCAACGCCCGTTTCCGAGTTGAAGTAGGAGGCCGTATCGACGCCCAAGAAGCCGAAGACCGTTGTGCCGAACAAGCCGCCGTCGAGGACATCTGCGCCTTTGCCGCCAACGAGGAAGTCGTCATCATTGTCGCCGCGCAAAATGTCTTCGCCGTCTTCGCCGAACAGGATGTCGTTGCCGCCCAAACCCGATACCGTATCGTTGCCTGCACCTGCAAAAATCGTGTTGGCGACATCGTTTCCGGTAATCGTGTCGTTGCCTGCCGATCCGGTGACGTTTTCGATGCTGTTGAGGACATCGATCGCGCCGAAGCCGTCTTGGGCAATGCCAACTCCGGTGAACAAGAAGTTGAGCGTGACGTTGACGCCATTCGGATCGCGCCGATAGCTGACCGTATCGCTGCCGGCGCCGCCGATATTGGTGTCGGCACCGGCGCCGCCGAGAAGGGTGTCGTCGCCGCCACCGCCGATCAGCGTGTCGGCGCCCGCGCCGCCGCTGAGCAAATTGGCGGCGTCATTGCCGGTGATGGTGTTGTCGAGCGTGTTGCCCGTGCCCTTGATGGCGGCGCCGGTGAGGACGAGATTCTCCAGCGTCGCCCCCAGCACGTAGTTGATGCTGGCCTCCACCGTGTCGGTGCCCTGGCCCGCCAGTTCCTTCACCACGTCCTTGGCGCTGTCGACCACGTAGGTGTCGTCGCCCAGGCCGCCGGCCAGGATGTCGGCGCCCGCCCCGCCATCGAGCCGGTTGTTGCCGCCATTGCCGGTGATCCTGTTGGCCAGGGCGTTGCCGGTGCCGTTGATGTTGCCCGAGCCGGTCAGCACCAGCGTCTCGACATTGTCGCCGAGCGTGAAGCTCGCCGAGCCAGCACCAAATCGCTGCCCTGCTTCGCAAGCTCGGTGACGGTGTCGCCGGCATCATCGACGAGATAGGTGTCGTTGCCGGCGCCGC
>JAAUTJ010000443.1 GCA_012031475.1 Leptolyngbyaceae cyanobacterium SM1_3_5
AAAAACGTAGAAGCGATCCGCCGCGAAGTCGGCATGGTGTTTCAGCAGTTCAATTTGTTTCCGCACCTGAGCGTGATTGACAACGTGACGCTGGCTCCCAAGTGGGTGCGCCGCTGGCCGAAAGCGAAGCCGAAGAAGTGGCAATGCAGCACCTAGAGCGCGTCGGCATTCTCAATCAGGCGCAAAAGTTTCCCGGTCAGCTTTCTGGTGGACAGCAGCAGCGCGTGGCGATCGCCCGTGCGCTTTCGATGCAGCCGAAAATTCTGCTGTTTGACGAACCGACGAGCGCCCTTGACCCGGAAATGGTGCGGGAAGTGCTGGACGTGATGCGCGATCTCGCCAGCACGGGGATCACGATGGTTTGCGTCACGCACGAAGTTGGCTTTGCGCGGGAAGTGGCCGATCGCGTTGTCCTAATGGCCGATGGTCTACTGGTTGAAGAAGCGACCCCGCAAGAATTCTTCAACGATCCCAGACACGATCGCACCAAGCAGTTCCTCTCGCAAATTCTTTGAAGACTGCTGGACATCACAAAAATCGGTAGAAGCTTTGCGAGGCTCCTACCGATTTTGCACTTTGTGGTTTGCGATCGACCCTAGCGCGGTGAAGCCGGATCAGCTTCATACTTTGGGGCGTAGGCTTGCAGCAAAGCGCTGACCTGACTGAGGACTTCATCGCCGGAATTTTTGCCCAAGACTTGCCGTTCGGGGAAGAACGAGGGTCGATCGAGTCCGCGAGCAATGCCTTCACTGACCTGCTGAGCGATCAAAGCTTGAAGTTCATCTTTGGCGCGGCTGCGCTGATATTCTGCACCTTCTTCGGTTGTGGCATACAGCGGCGGCAGACGGTTGAGCGCGTAGGCGGCAATGTCGCCCAAATCGAGCGTAAAGTCGCTGGTGGCTTCGATTTCGGCAACGCGGGCGATCGCCTCAGTCAGCACCAACTCTTCCATCACGTTGATGAACTGCTTGCGCGGCACGGCAACCACTTCGCCTGTGAGCAGTGCGCCCATCAGTCGATCGAGCGCCATATATTCTTCGATCGACAGTTCGGCGGCATTATCGCAAATTCGCCCGACTTCCGACTCCATCGAGGGCGTAAGATATCCGTCCTGTAGCGCCTGTTCAACGATTTTCTCAATACTCATGGCTGAAAATGTCGCTCCGCGAGAGCAAAATGAATGGGTCTTGCCAAATGCCCTGCTCTAGTGTGCCCTAAATTCAGCAAACGCAGATCGCGATCGATGTAAGAATTTTGTGAAGCAACAGACGCAGCAAGCAGCCCGATCGCGCTGGATCAAGCTGCTGAGTTCGATGGACGGGAACAGGACTTAGAGAATCTGGCCGAGGAACTCGGTTTGCTGCTGCATGTCCATTCCGCCGATCGACTGAAGCACCTGCTGGGCAGATTCAGACGGTTGGAACGAGGCGGGAATGCTGCCGCTGAACTTTTGGGCGAACTGATACCAAAAGGCCATGCGATCGTGAGCGTTGAGATCGTTGTAGCGCTTCAAAGGCGGCTTGCTGCTGCCCGGAAGCAGTTCAACCATTGCCTTGCTCGGATGCGGATCGAGCGCCACTTCATCAACGCCATCTTGCCGCTCTAACAGCACGTCCTTGAGAAACTGAACCGGATTGTCGCTGTAGGCATCCTCAAGGCTTTCGATCAGCTTGTGGACATTTTCAGAATCGGAAGCCGACACATTCGTTGATTGCAGTGAACCTGCGGCCTGAGAATAGATCGCAGCAAGCGCTCCAATTTGGTCATCGGGCTGAGCGATCGAAATGATTTAACCGCTTTCGTTAAGTTTGGATTGGTAGTTGCCATTGTTAATTTCCAGTTAATTTGTAATTTCTTCAAAAGCTGCCAGAAAAGCAGACTAGTTTGTCAACTGTTGATGACGAAATGCTAGCGCTGCGGAAATTGTTCGATCGCCTACACACAGACAGAAGATCAATCTTTCGATCGAGAGAGATGCCCATACCGCAAAAAAGCGATCGCGAAAAAGAACCGAGAACTGACGGCTGAATCGAGGTCTTCATCCTTCATGCCAATTTTGCAGGGGCAAGAAAGCAATGGCTCACGCCTAATCGAGTTTGCGAGGCGGCGTTTTTGAAGTGGCTTCGCGCATGGACGGCGGCGATTCGAGAATGGCGATCATGCCTGTGCGTCCCGTATCGAGCTTGGCATCGCTGAGAATTTCCGTTACCGTGACGTCCAACACTTCGCCAATCAAATCACAAAGCTGTGGCTGCAACACGCGATCGAGGTCGTCGCGCACCTGCTCAGCCAGTTCTTCCTGGCCGTTTTTGGCGAGAAGCTGTTCGGGCGGTGTGACGGCATCTTCCATCACGATCACCACTTTTTCATCAAACAGGTGACAAGTCACTTTGGTGGGGCGATGACCAAGCTGAGTGCGATAGAGCGCCTCAATCCGCTGGGACAAGGTACGCTCTAACTGCCCACGAGTAAAGTTCGAGGACTGTTCCATAGTAAAAATTCAATAATAAGAAACACGAAATTTAGAGAAAGCTTCCATCGGAAACCAACGGTCTACCAATGAATGCTTTTATCCTACAGTACGACTTTTCATTTTGCGGAATTCACAAATGACGACTCTTGTAATGCGCGATCGCCAAAACTCCGATTTGCCAAAGCTTTTTAGCGGTTTTTCTGCCGCTGTACTTCTGCTCTGCCTTCCGACAGAACTTCGAGTCTACAATACAAAAATCTATCTTTTGTCGCGATTTTCTTGAGGTTTTCAAAGTGAGCTTTGTCGGTTTTTTCTGAAATTTACTGTCGTATTGGATCGATCGCCATGACGCTGCATCTTCACCTGTGGATTCCGGCTTTGTCCGCATCAAAAGGCGGCATTCAGGTTTATTCGGCCAGTTTGCTAGAAGCGATTCGATCGATCGCGCCGGAGTGTCAACTGCAAAGTTTTTTATCAAGCACGATTTGCCTGCTTCAGCACCGTATTCCTGCTTTGGACACTATCCGGCGCGGACGCGATCGGCGGCGTTTGCGCTGCAACTGTTGCGATCGAGCCTGCTTGATCCACCGGACTTGATTATTAGTACGCACGTCAACTTTGCGCCGATCGCGCTGGTCGCCAATCAGCTTTGCAACGTTCCCTACTGGCTGTCCGCGCACGGCATCGACGTGTGGAATTTGCGCCAGCCGCTCAAGCAAGCCGCCCTGCGACGAGCCGATCGCATCCTCGCTGTCAGCCGCACCACCGCGATCGCCTGCTGTCCGAGCAGTCGCTTGATCCCGATCGCGTCATCGTCCTGCCCTGCACGTTCACGCCCGATCGCTTTTCAATCGCGCCCAAGCCCGACTACCTGCTGCGACGATATGGCCTCACTCCAGATCAGCCTGTTATCCTGACGGTGGCTCGCTTGGAGTCGATCGATCGCGCCAAAGGCTACGACCAAATTTTGCAAGCCTTGCCGCAAATTCGCGCCGCGATTCCCGACGTCCACTATCTGCTGGTCGGCACGGGTCGCGATCGATCGCGCCTTGAGCAACTGATCGATCGGTTGCAGGTGCGATCGCATGTGACGCTGGCAGGATTTGTCCCCGATGCGGAACTTCCCGACCACTACAACTTGTGCGATTTGTTCGCGATGCCCAGCCAGCACGAAGGCTTCGGCATCGTTTATCTAGAGGCGATCGCTTCGGGCAAACCCGTCTTGGGCGGCGATCGCGACGGTGCAGTCGATGCGCTGTGTGGTGGCGAATTAGGCGTTTTGGTGAATCCAACCGACATTGACGCGATCGCCCAAGCCATCATCCAGATTTTGCAGCGCAGCTACGCTCATCCGCTTTTGTATCAGCCCCAACTGCTCAGACAGGCGGCAATCGATCGCTTCGGATTCCAGCCATTTCAACAGCAAATCGCCAATCTCCTGCTAGAAGTAAAAAGAAGACACTAGCCGACCTCCCCGTACAGACGTGAAGTCTCACGTCTCGACACCCCATGAACTTCTCCGACAAGCTCAGCCGATCGATCGCCCAGCGCAACAGCCTTTTGTTTGTCAGCCTTGATCCCAATCCAGAACTGATGCCCAATCGCTATTCCAGCAGCTTAGACGGGCTGCGAAATTGGATGAAAGATGTAATTCACGCGACCGTTGATTCCGTTTGCGCCTATAAGCCGACGATCGGTTTTTATGAGGCGATCGGGGCAGGTGGATTGGAACTGTTGGAGCAAACTTTGCGCCTGATTCCGCCAGAAATTCCGATTATTTTGGACGCGAAACATAGCGATCTCAATACCAGTACACTGCTAGCGCGAACCGTATTTGAAAATGGAAAATCGATGCAATCACGATTAGCGCTTACGCCGGACAAGATTTAGCCGCGCCGTTTCTGCTGTATCCTGGCAAGGCCGTTTTTGTCACCTGCAAGACCTCGAATGTTTCAGCGATCGCCATCCAGCAAGACTCGAATTTATATCTGCACATTATCAAAGAGGCTCGCAATTGGGGAACGCCTGAACAAGTCGGCCTGGAAGTGGGAACAACTGCGCCTGAAGTGATGGCAACGGTGCGATCGATCGCCCCAGAACGCTTAATTTTAGTTCGCAGCATTTGGGCAAATCCTGACAGCTTAAATGACATTTTGGCTGCTGGACTGAACAACAATGGCGAAGGACTGTTGATTCCCGTTCCGCAAGATTGGCTGGCAAGCGATCGACTGACAGAGCAGGTGCGATCGCTCAATCAAACGATTAATTTGGGGCGCGAAACAGTCCGGCAAAGTGGTTCAAGCTGCGATCTGTGGCTGTCAAATCTGCCGAATTTTGGCAATCATCCACAGCAGAATTTGATTGTGCAGCTATTTGATATTGGCTGCATTTTGTTGGCGAATTTGTGCAGGCATCTGGCGCAGTTTTCCCTACTA
>JAAUTJ010000444.1 GCA_012031475.1 Leptolyngbyaceae cyanobacterium SM1_3_5
TGAGCGAATCGCCGGACTTGTGAACGATGATCGCCTGCTTTAGCTGCACAGGGCTACCACTTGAGCATGTTGAACTGCTCCATATCGACCGTGCCGCGATTTCGGTAGATGGACAGGACGATCGCCAGCCCAACAGCGGCTTCCGCAGCGGCGATCGTAATCACAAACACGGTGAACACCTGACCGCGAATGCCTTCGGGATCAAGATAGTTTGAGAAGGCCATCAGATTGATATTGACGGCATTGAGTAGCAGTTCGATCGACATCAACACGCGAATCGCGTTGCGGCTTGTTACCAAACCATAGATGCCGATGCAGAACAAAGCGGCGGCCAAAAGCAGAAAGTATTGCAGTTGCATCGCAAAAAATTCCCTAATTACGAATTGCGTTCGGTCGGCGTGTCTGCGATCGTTGCGTCGCGGCTTCCCGGAGCAGCAGACACCAGTTCACGCGGGCGTTCTTGCAAGGTCAAGACCGGAGGCTGAGCCGTGACGTCGCTTTCTTCGGCATCCGGCAGAAACTCGCGGCGGGCAAGGATGATCGCGCCGACGAGCGCCATCAGCAACAGGACAGAGGCCAGTTCAAACGGCAGCAGGAAATCGCTGAAGAAGTGCATCCCAATCACGTTAATGGCGGCGTCTCCGGCGATCGGTTCGCTGCTGATTACCCAGGGCGTTCCCATCACCATTGTCCCTAGCAGGGCAAACAGGCCAACGCAGACTGAAGCGGTTGCAACTTTACCCAGCCAAGCATTTTTCAAGGGCTGAAATTCTTGCCGCTTGTTGACCAGCATGATCCCGAACAAAATCAGGACGTTGACTGCGCCCACATAGATCAAGATTTGGGCGGCAGCGACAAATCCGGCATTCAGCAGGACATATAAGCCCGAAATGCTGATGAATACGCCACCGAGCAAAAAGGCGGAATAGACGATGTTCTCCAGCAGGACAACGCCTAAGGCTGCACCAATCATCATCAGGCCAAGAATGCCGAATGAAACAAGCTGTACGACTTCTGCAATACTCACGATCCGACTCCGTAGTTTTGGACTGCGACTTCCTTCCGGAAGCGCGAAGGCGATCGCGCCAGCCGACCGACGCGATCGACCTCAATTCTGTTTGCTGCTTTCGAGTTCTTCGACAATCTCTTCGGGCAGCTTACCTGCACGGCGCGAGTTTTCGGGCAGTCCGTGCGGATAGAGTTCGCCATTCGGCAGATAGGCCAGTTCGCGCAGCGGCGTCACCATCGGGTCATCCGTCACCTTGTAGGGCAGGCGACCGAGGGCGACGTTATCGTAGTTGAGTTCGTGGCGATCGTAAGTGGAAAGCTCGTATTCTTCGGTCATCGACAAACAGTTGGTCGGGCAGTACTCAACGCAGTTGCCGCAGAAAATGCAGACGCCAAAGTCAATGCTGTAGTGGTTGAGCTTTTTCTTTTTTGGTTTTCTTTGTTGAATTCCCAATCGACAACGGGCAGGTTGATCGGGCAAACGCGGACGCAAACTTCGCACGAGATGCACTTGTCAAACTCAAAGTGAATCCGTCCCCGGAAGCGCTCCGAGGGAATCAGTTTTTCGTAGGGATATTGAACCGTAATCGGGCGGCGATTCATGTGGTCAAAGGTGACAGACAAGCCTTGACCAATGTATCTCGCGGCCTGCACCGCTTCTTTGGTGTAGTCACCGACTTGCTTCAGAAATTTCAGCATGGTTGGAAAAAGAAATTAAATGGGGAATCCAGGCAAATCTACAAGTGAGGTTCGATCGATCAGCCGCCGAAAAAGTCAGGAAAGCTCAGCTTCAGGGCGGCAGTCAGCAGCAAGTTCACCAGCGCGATCGGCAGCAGAAACTTCCAGCCCAAGTCAAGGAGTTGGTCGATTCGGACACGGGGCACAGTCCAGCGCAGCAGAATCGCCAAAAAGACGAGCAAATAAGCTTTGAAGAGCGTCATAACGATGCCCAAAGCGCCCGTGATCACCTGTAGCCAGGGTGTGGTTTCGCTGACGCCGATCGCACTAGCAATCCACTCGACCGGAACCAGGAAATTCCAGCCGCCGAGGTAAAGCACCGAGACGAACAGGGCAGAGAGAACCAGGTTGACGTAAGAACTGAGGTAGAACAGTGCGAACTTAATGCCGGAATATTCGGTTTGATATCCGGCAACGAGTTCTTCTTCGGCTTCTGGCAAATCGAATGGGAGACGTTCGCATTCGGCCAAGGCTGCGATCCAAAAGATCAAAAATCCGATCGGACTGTCGCCAAATGTTCCAGCTTAGGATGCCGTAGCCCGACTGCTGCTCGACAATATCCACCGTGCTGAGCGAATTGGACATCATCACAACGGCCAGCACTGCCAAAGCCAGCGGAATTTCGTAGCTGATCGACTGCGCCGCTGCCCGCAATCCGCCCAACAGCGAATACTTGTTGTTGGACGAATAGCCCGCCATCAAAAGACCGATCGGGGCAATGCTCGACAGCGCGATCCAAAGGAAAATGCCGATGTTGATGTTGCTAATCAGCAAGTTTTGGCCGAACGGCACAATCAAAAAGGAGAGGAAGACCGGGACTGTGACCAAGACGGGGCCGATCGTAAACAGCCACTTGTCCGCCAAAGCCGGAATAATGTCTTCTTTGACGAGGAGTTTTAGACCGTCGGCAACGGGGATCAAAAGACCCTGGGGACCCGCAAATTCGGGGCCGATCCGCTGCTGGGCGGCGGCTGAAATTTTGCGCTCCAGCCAGGTTGTCACCAAAACGCCGACCGTTGCGCCGATCAGCACCAGCAGCATGGGAACTGGCATCCAAACGACTTTCGCGACTTCGGCAGGCAGGCCAAAGCCGACTAAAAGTTCGATAAAACTTCCTTGTAGATCAATTCCTGGGTTCATGTTTGCCGCTGCAAGTGAATTTATCGCTTCCGTTACGATCGATCGCAACAAGACAAATGGCAAGCGAAACCAGCAACAAAACTTCCTTAAGAAAAGTTGAGGATCGCTCCATGCCCTAGTATATCGCTGCCTGCGGACGACAAACGCACCCAAAATCAGAAGTTCTACTGATGATGATCAGCAGGTTTGATTAGGGAATGGGGCTTGACTCATCGGCGATCGGCCATTGCCGCCAACAAGCCGCCGCGACTGGAATTTTTCTCTGGATGCAGAGTCGTCTAGCTGGCACAGTCGATCGCTACCTCCGCTCGCTCCAAATTCGTTGCTGCATTGGGCGAATCAGGATTGATTTAATGTAAATTACTTTGGGGCGAAGGCGGCGATCGATCGAATTTGGCAGCGCTTCAAACGCTGCGAAAGCGCTTCGACTCTCAGGTCAATTGGTTCTACAGAAAGCTCATCAATGTCAAAAATGAAATATTACGCTGTCATGAAAGGCAGGCAAACCGGAATCTTCACAAGCTGGAGCAAATGCGAAGCACAAGTGAAAGGTTTTAGCGGTGCAATCTATAAGTCTTTTAGCACCAAAGCCGAAGCCGAAGCTGCGCTCGATCTCGCCAAGCAAAACGGCAGCTTTTCACCCGCAGACAAGAAGCGATCGATCGCCAGAAAATCGAGTGGAGAGGCGATCGCAGACTGCATCATTGCCGAGAGCATTTCGGTCGATGCTGCCTGTTCAGGAAATCCCGGTGTGGTTGAATATCAGGGCGTTCACACGACGACTCGCGAACCGATTTTTCACAAACGAATTCCGCTGGGAACGAATAATTTAGGGGAATTCTTGGCGATCGTCCATGCGCTTTCTGATCTGCAAGCCCAAGGCAAAGATACGCCGATCTATTCAGATTCGGAAACGGCAATGCTGTGGGTAAGAAACAAAAAAGCGCGAACGACACTGCCGCGAAATTCCTCAACCGAAGAAATTTTTAGTCTGCTCGATCGCGCAGTGGACTGGCTGGAAAATAATTCCTATTCCAATCCAATTTTGAAGTGGGAAACGAAAGTTTGGGGAGAAATTCCCGCTGATTTTGGCCGTAAGTGATTGGAAAGATCGCCCAATCAAAACTTGAATCAGGCGATCTTTTCTTGCTTCGGTTGGGGTTTTGCCCCCTAAATCCCCCACGAGTGGGGACTTTGAGGAGAGTGGGCGGGGTTGTCAGGGCTTTGGGAACGTGCCCTAGGATGGCGGCTGAAGCTCGGCAGTGCGAACCGACATTTGCTGAGTGCGATCGCCGCGTCGGACGGTCAGCCGCAGGTTGCTGTCTAGGCCGCTGCGTTCCACCATGTCTTGAAGCTGTTCGGAAGCGGTGATCGGCTGATTGTCGATGACGTAATCACGTCGCCGCGCCGGATGCCCGCACTGGCCGCTGGTGAATTGGGCACAACGCCGACGACCAAAACGCCATTTACTTCCGGTAGAATCACCGTTGCGTTTGGATTGTCATTATTTTGCTTCGCCAATTCTGGGGTCAAAGTGGCGATCTGTACACCGAGGTAGGGATGTGCGATCCGTTCACCTCTGGCTAGCTGCGGCGTAATTTCCTTGGCTTTGTTGATTGGAATCGCGAAGCCAATTCCTGCCGCATTTGCTCGAATTGCCGTGTTAATGCCGATGACTTCGCCCTGCGCGTTCAGCAAGGGGCCACCGGAATTGCCCGGATTGATCGCGGCATCCGTTTGGATGAATTCGAGGCGCTTATCGGGAATGCCGACCAGAGCGCTCGATCGATTCAAGGTACTGACGATCCCCAGCGTTACGGTGTTGTCGAGTCCCAAGGGATTGCCAACTGCGATCGCCCAGTCTCCGACCTGCACCTGCTCGGAATCGCCCAAAGCCGCGACGGCAAGGTTTCGCCCGTGTCAATTTTGACGACGGCCATGTCCGTGACTTCATCGACGCCGCGCACTTCGCCATCAAAGGTGCGACCGTCTTTGAGGCGGACGTGACGCGATCGG